>CACZPY010000301.1 GCA_902783135.1 uncultured bacterium | reverse complement strand
ACTTGTCGTTCAGGACCTTGCTGAGCGGCGCGAGGCAGTTGGTGGTGCAGCTGGCGTTGGAGATGATCTTCTGCCCGGCGTAGGTCTTGTCGTTGACGCCGTAGACGAACATCGGGGTCTTGTCCTTCGACGGAGCGGACATGATGACCTTCTTGGCGCCCGCCTTGAGGTGCGCGCCGGCGAGTTCTTCGGTGAGGAAGAAGCCGGTGGATTCGACCACGACGTCGACGCCGAGGGCGCCCCAGGTGATGTTCGCGGGATCCTTTTCCGCGAAGACCTGGATCTTGTTGCCGTCGACGATCATGAAGTTGCCTTCGACCTTGATGTCGTGATTGAAGATGCCGTGGACCGAATCGTATTTGAGCATGTAGGCGAGATAATCGGGATCGAGCAGATCGTTGATGCCGACGACCTGAATGTCCTTGCCGAAGTTCTCCACCGCCGCCCGGAAGACCATGCGTCCGATACGACCGAAACCGTTGATACCGACCTTGATCATTTTCAAACCCTGTGTTTTGTTTGGTTGTTGGAGCATTAAGCGCCTGTTGTCGTATAATATAGCACCGGAAGGCGCTTAAATCAATACGCATCCGGGGCATGGGACGAACAAAGTCCGCAAAAAATCCTTTCCGCATTTGCAAAAAGTCTCCGCGTGCGATAAGTTAAATGTCAGCGCAACCGCAATCTTATTCAAGGAGATGGTATATGAACTGCCCGAACTGCAATCAGCCGCTTCCTTCGGAAACTTCCGCCTTCTGCCCCGGCTGCGGAGCCCGGATCGGCGCCGCGCCGGTCCAGCCGCAGGTCCAGGTGGTGCAAAGCGCCCCGGTCCAGACCGTGCCGTCACACCTCGCGCTGGGGATCATCTCCACGCTGTGCTGCTGCCTGCCGCTCGGGATCGTGTCGATCGTCTACGCCGCGCAGGTCTCCGGCCTGGTCGCTGGGGGCAATATCGCCGCCGCGCAGGAGGCTTCGCGCAAGGCGAAATTCTGGGGCATCCTCTCCGTGGTGCTCGGCGCGGTCAGCACCGTGATCGCCGTGCTTATTCAGGGGATCGCCGCCTTCGCCGCGGCGAACCTCGATTGACCGTTTGCCGGACATCATGAGACTGCCGTCCGCGCCGTCGAAGTGGGCGCTTCCCGCCGCCGCTTTCACGGCGGCGGCGGTCGCGGCGGCGATACTGCTGCGCTTCGACCCTTCGCGGACGAAGTGGATGCCGCGCTGCCTCTTTCACACCCTGACGGGATTGTACTGCCCGGGGTGCGGGGCGACGCGGTCGCTCCACGCGCTGCTGCACGGTCACGTCGCGGCGGCGCTGCGCTGGAACGTGCTCGCGATCCCGCTCCTCGTGTTTCTGGCGTTGCTGCTGTGGCGTCCGCAATGGGGGCTGCGCCGGGCGGTGACGTATCCGGCGCTGGCGGTGATCGTGCTCTTCTGGATACTCCGGAACATTCCGTATCATCCCTTCACGCTGCTGGCTCCGGGGCGGCTCTGATCCGAGGAGGCGTCATTTGCAAAGCGCTGATCCGGTGCTATATTATATAAGAAATAAAAACGTGGATCCCGTGCGCGGTGAATCGTGTGCGAATCACGAACTGTCGAGCAACCGTGAGCCGTGAAAACGGCAAGCCGGAGCCTGCGGGGATCTGAATTTATCTGCGCCGGAGCTGGATATGTTCCGGGATTGCGCCCGTAACGCAAGAAAGGTAAAGCCGCCGCCGCTCCGCGTGCCCGATGCCGGAGCGAGGACTTCCTTCCGCTGCGCTCCCCGGACCCCGCAGAAAAGTTTGCTGGTCAACCAAAATTCGAGATAAGGGAGTTCGCATCATGGCAAAAGTAACCATCTATTCCGGGGAAACGATCACTTCCGAGTGTGATTCCTCTTACGCGGCGGTACTCGAAGCGGGCGGCAACGACAAGATCGTCGCCACCTCCGGCGGCATCGTCGCCGAAACTTCGATGGGCGCGGGGACGACCGTCAGCGCCGGATCCGGCGCGGTGATCAGCGGCATAAACATCAACGAAGAAGGCGCGGTCTTTTCCGGCGTCGAAGTCTACTGCTCCGGCGCCGAGAAGTGGTACGGCCCCGCGGCGTGCGCGACCTTCGGCAGCATCGTCCTGGAAGGCGGCACTTTCACGAACAACGTGGCGTCCGCGTCCGGCGGCTACCTGGGACAGGGCGGCGCGCTCGAAGCCTACGAAGGCAGCATCAGCATCTCCGGCGGCGCCTATACGTCGAACATGGCGACGGGCGGCGGCGGCGCGATCCTCGCCATCGGCGGCACGACGGAGATCACCGGCGCCACGTTCACCGGCAATCAGGCGGCCTACGGCGGCGCGTTCGAGGTCTCGCAGGTGGGCGGCTCGGCAACCGTTTCGGACGCGGTCTTCACCGGCAACACGGCGGAGTGCGGCGGCGCGTTCGAGGTCCATCAGGGGGCGTCGGCGCTGATCGCGGGCGGCGAGTTCACCGGCAATGGAGCCGTTTCGGGCGGCGCGGTGATGAACGATGCCTACGCGGCGGAGAAGTCTTACCTCACGATCGAAGATGCCGCGTTCACCGGCAACACGGCGGAACAGGGCGGCGCGATCCTCAACGACGGCGTACTCGTCGTTTCGGGCGCCGAGTTCGCCGAAAACGAAGCCGAGGACGGCAAGGGCGGCGCGCTGTACAACAACGGCACAGCGACCATTACGGACGCGGCGTTCTCGGAGAACACCGCCGTGTACGGCGGCGCGATCTGGCAGGG
The DNA here is from genome assembly GCA_902783135.1 of uncultured bacterium. Taxonomy (GTDB): domain Bacteria; phylum Verrucomicrobiota; class Lentisphaeria; order Victivallales; family Victivallaceae; genus UBA1784. The sequence continues at coordinate 2,475 of CACZPY010000301.1, read as the reverse complement.
CAAAAAGAAGCTCGCGCTCACCGACGTCGTGCTGGACGGCAACACGGCGATCTACGGCGGCGCGCTCTACGCCAACGGATCGGGCGCGACGGTCATTTCCGCCGCTTCGTTCTCCGGCAACAGCGCGTACTACGACGACGATTTGGAACTCGGCGGCATGGGCGGCGCGCTCTATGTCACGAACGCGGCTACGGTCACGATCACCGATGCGATCTTCGGCGACAACTTCGCCGAAGTCAACCCCGACAACGAGTGGGACGGCGGCTGCGGCGGCGCGATCCTCAACTACGGCAGCCTCACCGTCACGGGCGGCGAATTCGCCGGTAACAGCGCGTACTACGGTGCTGGGCTCTACAATCAGGTGGGCGCGGGGACTCCGATGACGGTCAGGGACGTCGACTTCAAGAACAACGCGGCGACCTACGGCGGCGGCGCGATCTGCAACTGCTGGGGCGAACTCGTCGTCTCGGGCGGCGAGATCAGCGGCAACAGCGTTGCGATCCGCGACGGCGCGGGCATCGCCAACTGGGGCGAGGCGGAGATCACCGGTACTGTGTTCATGGAAAATCTGGCGGTCAAGGGCGGCGCGCTATCGCACACCGGGACCACCATCACCGTAACGGGCGCGGTATTCGGCGGCAACGAAGCCGAAGAAGGCGGCGCCGTCAGGAACATGAACGAGTGGGGCGACAGCGTCGCCGAGTTCGTCGACTGTTCGTTCACGGAAAACGTGGCGGAGCAGGGCGGTGCGATCTGGAACGGCGAAACGCTGACCGTCGCGGGCGGCGAGTTCTCGAACAACGCGGTCGAGGACGGCAAGGGCGGCGCGCTCTACAACTCGGGCGCGGCGGTGGTTTCTGGCGCCAATTTCATGAACAACACCGCCGTCCACGGCGGCGCGATCTATCAGAACGGCGACATCGAGATTCAAGACGCTTATATCGCGGGCAACACGGCGATCTACGGCGGCGCGCTGTACGCCAACGGATCGGGCGCGACGGTCATTTCCGCCGCCTCGTTCGAGGGTAACAGCGCGTATTACGACGACGATTTGAAACTCGGCGGCATGGGCGGCGCGCTCTATGTCACGAACGCGGCTACGGTCACGATCACGGATGCGATCTTTGACGGCAACTTCGCCGAGGTCAATCCCGACAACGAGTGGGACGGCGGCTGCGGCGGCGCGGTGATCAACTACGGCAATTTCACCGTTTCGGGCGGCGCGTTCATGGCGAACTCGGCGTACTACGGCGCGGGGCTTTACAATCAGGCTGGGGCCGGAACGCCGATGACGGTCACGGACGTCGAATTCACGAACAACTCGGCGACCTACGGCGGCGCGGGGATCTGCAACTGCTGGGGCGAACTCGTCGTCTCGGGCGGCGCGTTCACGAGCAACACGGTGAAAAACAGCGACGGCGGCGCCATCGCCAATTGGAGCGTCGCCACCGTGACGGGCGCGACCTTCACGGGCAACTCGGCGGTCAATGGCGGCGCGATCAGCAACAGCTGGGCGCAGTCGATCACGATCGCCGACTGCGTGTTCGACGGCAACACGGCGACGCAGGGCGGCGCGCTCTGGAACAACGCCGCGATGACGATCGACGGCTGCGAGTTTTTGACCGCGACCGACACCATTTGGAACGATGGGACCATCACCGTGAGCGGCGAAAACACCTTCGCGGGCGCGATCGTCAACAGCGCGAACGGTACTTTCCGGGTGTCGCTCGCGAACTCGACGACCGAGTCCGCCGCGGTCGTGAACGGCTGGAGCAACCTTTCGGGCGGCACGATCTCCATTGTCGTCTCCGGCGATCTGGCGGACGGCGTTTATCGGGTCGGTTCCGGCGTCGGTTCGTGGAGCGGCGATATCGCGCTCACCGTCGGCACGACGGATACGGGAAGCTCCTTTGTCGTCGGAGGCGGCGCCGCATCGACCGTGTACTATGATTATGTCAATTACACGGTCGACGTCGATGCGGAAGGGGAAATGACCCTTCAGGTCAAAGGGATGGTGCAGCAAACGGCGGAGACGCTGGATGCCGATACGGCGACCGTGCTGGACAACGGCGACCTCGCGGCGGTCTGGAATGCCGACACCGACGTTTCCACGGTCCCGGTCATCGCCGACGGGAACACCGGCGCCAACGTGTGGCTGCTGATCGACGGCGCGACCATCGATGATCCGCTCTACGGGGCGTCGGGCGAATTCGGATATACCCTGAATCTGGAACTGCGTTCCGGCACGATCGGCAAACTTGCGGCGGGCGCGGCGACGGGCGGCTCGGTGGAGTCCGTAAAACTCACGATCGACGGTGCGACGATAGGCACGGCCTACGCGGGCGGCTTCGGCGACGTGACGGGCGTGACCGAGACGCAGATCACCGCCGGCACGTTCGAAAAGGACTTCTACGCGGGAGCGCTTGCCAACTACAACAAGACGGAGACCTTAACCGACATCGACGACGTGACCTT
>CACZPY010000300.1 GCA_902783135.1 uncultured bacterium | reverse complement strand
CATCCAAATAATTTTCCAACTGCGCCTCGAGATGCTCGATTTCGTGCGCATCGGGCATAAAGTCCTCGCGGTTCAGGAGTTTCAGCAGCATGCCGATCCGCCCGGCGACCGTTGCCAACTGCCGAAGTTTTTTCGCCGTGAGCGACTCCGCCCCGCGCTCCAGCGCCGCGGCTTCGGCGAAGAAATCGAGCCGTTCTTCGACCGCCTCCATCACCGAACTGCGCAGCGGCGCCTTGAGTTCGTCATCGACCCGGTCGTAGTTGGCGGTCAGCTCCTCGAAGCGGTCTTCGATCGAGTTCATGAACACCGCCTCCTGCGCCGCGTCGGAGTAATGCGGACCGTTGCCGCGGAATGCGCGGGAAAAGACAGTCTTGAAATCCATTTCGCGCGTGGCGCAGGCGTCGAGGATGAAGCCGTCCAGTTCCTCGGGGGTGAGCGCCGTGCCGGTGGCCTTGAGCATCGCGGGCAGCGTTCCCGTTTCTCCGGAGGATATGGCGAGACCTTCGGGCAGAGCGACTTCGCCGTCGTCCTCCTCCGTGTCCGCGTCGGCGATCCGCAGTTCGCCGCGTCCATCCTCGCCGGCGCCGAGGACGATCTTCAGCGACTCGCGGATGAACTCGTCGAGCGACGCGCCGGGATCGTCCAATTCGGCGCCGCCGCGGAAGATGCTTTGCGCCAGCACCTCCGGCACGTCGAGATAATCCTCCGCGCCGCGCAGCACTTGGGCACAGGCGTCGTCGAGCGCGGAGATGAAACGGCGCTTGCCCGCCGCCGGACGCTCGCCGCCGGAGAGGAAGGAAAACTTCACTGCGCCGCCCCGGTAATCGACGACCTCGCAGCGAAGCGCGTCGCCTTCCTCGAAGCCATGTTCGCGGTAGAACTCCGCCAGATCGAAGACGGTCAATTCAACCTCGCGGTCGCCGCGCGGGCCGGAACGCAGGAAAGCGTTGGCGGGGGACTCCGCGATCATCACGTCCATCATCTGCTCCGTGCCCAACAGCGGGAAACAGCCGATGATCCGCGCCAGCGGCAGAGACAGTTCTTTGGTGCGGATCCGGCGGCGTCCGGTACGCAGCACGACTTCCGACGGGAACACCTCGGGATCGAGGTACGGCACGAAGCGGTGTCCGGGGATCAGTATCCCGGCATCGATCTCCCACGTTTCCGGGGTCACAAGGAACTTGCGTCCCGTGAAAAACGCCTCGCGGCGACACACCCGGCCGCCGTCGCGCAGAAACTCGGGATCGGCATCCACGATGGTCTCCCACTCGTCTTCCGGAATGTGCAACGATGCGGCAAGTTGCGGTATTTCGAATTCGGCGGGAGCCGCCGCCAACGCGGCTTTGATCTCCGCGCGGAAACTGTGTTTTTCGTTATTCATCCCATCCCCCCGCCGGCGAGCGTCATGAGTTTGGAGATCACCAGATCCTGGAACGCGCCCTGATCCATTCCCTTCAGCGGATCCAGCGACATTGCGTCGGCGACGGAAAAGCGCCCGCTGCGCGTCCGGCGCAGACGCGCCAGCACCCCGCCGCACCCCAGTGCCTCGCCGATATCGGCGCACAAGGTGCGGATATAGGTGCCCTTGGAACAATCGACCTCGAATTCGCAGTAAGGACGGGCAAACGATCGCAACTCCAGCCGGGAAATGACGATCCGCCGCGGTTCGCGTTCGATCTCCACTCCCTTGCGCGCGAGTTCGTAAAGTTTCCTGCCGCCGACCTTCACCGCCGAGACCATCGGCGGCGTCTGCCACTGTTCCCCGGTGAACTTCCCGAACACCTTGCGCAGATCCTCCTCGGTAACGCCGGAACAATCCGCCTCGCGCACCACCGTGCCGTCCAGATCGCCCGAATCGGTCACGCGGCCCAATTCCAGCGTTCCCTCGTAGGTCTTGTCGTCGGCGCTGAAAAACTCGCTCTTGCGGGTAAACGCCCCCAGCATCAGCACCAGGAGCCCCGTCGCCGCCGGGTCGAGCGTACCGCAGTGCCCGACCTTCGGAACGTTGAAACGCGAACGCACGAAATTGACCACGTCGAAACTGGTCCACTCCGCCGGCTTGTCGATCAGCAGTATGCCGGAAACGTCGCAGACCGGAAGGCGGTGTTTGCTGGCGTCGTATCGCATGTGTTTCACCGATGAAGGGGCTGGACCCCGTATTTCCCATTGTTTACATCAAAAGGAATAATATAGCACGATTTGGCGAAAACACCAATGAATTATCGTTTCCGGAGCGATAAAAAAGCCCGCGGCGCCGACCGGCGCAACGGGCGTGAGATATCCGGCGGCATCAAAACTCCGGCAGTTCCCAACGCGACGCCATCAGCGCGCAGTTCAGGTCGCCCTCGTGAGCTTTCTGGTAGTACACGGTGTAAAGAGTGCCGTCGGCAAGTTCCACCGTGGAGGGATAGCCGAGGTCGCCGTCCGGACCGTCGTCGCGCAGTATCCAGTCGAGCGACCACGTCTTGCCTCCGTCGCGGCTGAAGGCGATGCGCTGTCCGGGATCTTCCCCGCGCCAGCCGTAGGACATGACGACCGTTCCCGACGAGTGGAGCAGCAGCGACGGCGGCGATCCGGCGACGAGGAACTCCGGTTTCTCCCATGTCTTCCCGCCGTCGACGGAGCGCGTCAGGTGGATCGAAAAATCCGGCTGATGACGGATCGCGCCGAGAAGTTCGCCATTCGGCAGCTCGAGCGCGTGCGCCTCGTAGAACTTGCCTTCGTCGGGATTGGGAACGCTCCCCAGCTTCGTCCAGTTGTCACCGGCGTCACCGCTCGCGACCGCGATGATGTCGCCCATCCGGATGCCGCCCGCGTTGCCGAGTTCGTGGCGGCACTCGCTGCCGAGGTACAGCAAGGTACCGTCGCGGCGCAGGATCGGACCGTGCGGAGCCGACACCGGAGACGGGCGGCGGGGGCTCCACACGCCGCGTTCGGTGCGCATACGAGTAAAAGCGCCGACATTCGCGGCGACGGTCGCATCGTCCCACAAAGATACTATCGGGTTGAAATCCATGCGGTAACGGCGGCTCTTGAGATGCGCCTTGGTCTTGTCGGCGAGGATGCCGCGCGTGTCGCTGGCGAACCACGTCAGGAGCGCCCTGCCGCCGCCGATGGCGACGAGTCCGGTGTCGCGGTCGTCGACCGGAGTGTCGTTCACGATCAGCGGAGCGCTCCACGTTTTGCCGTCGTCTTCGCTCCGGAAGCAGACGCTCTTGCCGAAGGGATCGACGTGCCCGGTGCGGAACCCCGACGCCGCCGCGAGAAGTTCGTGCTCGCCCAGGCGGCAGACGCTCGGCCAGCCGAAGTAGCCGAAGAGCGTGTCGTTACCGTAGCCGCAGATGATCCCGTGTTGCGCCCGAATACGTTTGCAGTTTTTCATTTTCCGACCTCCATTGGTTGATGCCTACATATGGATATTATAACGGAATATATTGCTTTTGCAATGAAAATATGGTAGATTATATAAGAAATGTAAACTCATAAAATCGGATGGGCGGAATATTTTCACGATGGATTCCTCGACTTCGGACAAGAAAATACTGCTTGACGCGCTCGAACGGGCGGCGGCGCTGCCGCTGCGCACGATCCGCTGTTCCGAGGTCGCACCACTGCCGCCCGGCAACTGGGAACGCCCGCACAGTTTCAACTGCGTCCGGGTATCGTTGATGCTTGCCGGAAGCAACGGCATCTTCATCCAATATCGGGGAGAATGGCGGGAAATCGAGTTTCATGCCGGCGAAGCGATGATCTATGCACCGCTGAGTTGGACCGCCTACGCACCGCGCCGTCCGGGATATTCGGAAAACCTGGGTTTGGTCATGCAGCCGGGTTTTCTGCGGATCGTACACTCGGTCGGCGATCCCGTCAACGGGGACAAGTTCCACAGTTTCCATATCTCCAAGACCCTGCGGGCTTCGACCTCCGGACTGATCGATCTGCTTCCCGACGCGATCCGCTCCGGAGACCGCGAAGGTACCGCGCCGATGCTGCTGCGGCAGGCGCTGCGGCAGGCGCGTCACGACCTCGCCGCCGCGGGGGAAAACGACCCCATCCGCGCCAAGGAACTCTGGATGCGCATCTGTGCCTATCTGGCGGAGAACTTCCCCGTGCTCGGGTTGCGGGAGGAGACTGCGGAACACTTCGGGATAACGCCGGGGTATCTTTCCAATCTGTTCGCCCGCTACGGACGCGGGCGATCCTTCAACCGCACCGTAAATCTGCTGCGGCTGGAAAGCGCGGCGCGGCAGCTCGCCGACGGCACTTCGAGTTGCGGCGAGATCGCCCGCAACTGCGGTTTCCCCTCGCCTTCCTATTTCGGGATGCGCTTCCGGAGCGTCTATCACTGCACTCCGTTGGAATACCGACGCCGCCAACAAAAGCTGCGGGAGGATTGATCCGTGAACAAACTGCGCCGCAAACTCCGTGTGATGCGTCCCACCGCGCCCGAATGGCGCTGGTGCCTCTACGACGCCGCCAACTCCGCCTTCTCGCTGATCGTGATGACGACCTTGTTCCCGCTGTTCTACGCGAGGTTCGTCCTCACCGCCGACGCCCCGCCGGGCGCGGCGACCGCCGGAGTCGGCTTCGCCAACGCCGCCGCCGGGCTGGCGGCAGCGCTCGCCATGCCGCACTTGGGCGCCCTCGCCGACCGCCGCAACACCCGCCGGACGGGCGTGTGGTGCGCCGTGATCGCGGGCTGCGTCTGCACGCTGCTGCTCGATCTGATCCAGCCCGGCATGAGCCTCGCCGCCCAGATCGTCTACGCGGCGGCGGTCTTCGCCTTCGCCTCGGGCAACGTCTTCTACGACTCCATGCTGGTCGACGTCACCCCGCGCAGTCGGATGAACTACGTTTCCGGCATGGGCTTCGCGGTCGGCTACATCGGGAGCGTGATCCCCTTTCTGATCGTGCTGGCGGCGATCTCCCGCCTCGGCGTCGGCTCGGCGGGATTCCGCTTCGGCTTCGCCGTCACCGCGGTGTGGTGGGCGGCGTGGTCGCTGCCGCTGCTGCTGGACCGCAAAAATACCCGAAACGGCGCCGCTTTCCCGATCCTGTCGCCGACCCGGCATCTGCTTACGCTGACGCTCAAGCGGATCTGGAGCGACCGCAACGTGCGGTGCTTTCTCTGCGCCTACTTTCTCTACATCGACGGCGTGGACACCATCATCGTGATGTCGGTCCCGTACGGCGCGGAGATCGGGCTGGGCGCGATGGAGCTGATCGCCGTGATCATCGGCATCCAGATCGTCGCGTTCCCCTGCTCGCTCGCCTACGGAACGCTCGCCGCCCGCTTCGGCGCCAAGCGGATGCTGCTCTTCGGCATCGGCTGCTACGGGGCATCGGTGGTCGCCTCGGCGCTGCTGCCGGTATTGCCTTCGCATCATGCAAAACTCGCGCTGTTCCTGCTGCTCGCCTTGTCGATAGCGGCGAATCAGGGAGGTATACAGGCGCTCAGCCGGTCGTGCTTCGGGCGGATTATTCCTCCCGAACACTCCGCGGAGTACTTCGGCTTCTACAACATCTTCGGCAAATTCGCCGCGGTGCTGGGACCGCTGATCGTCGGATTTTCCGGCTGGCTGCTCGGCGGCGGACAGTACGGCATACTGAGTTTGCTCGCCTTCTTCGGCGCGGGGGCATGGCTGCTCAAGCGCACCCGAGTCGACTGACGGGCGTACTCCGCTTTCAGGCGCGACACGCCCCGCAACATCATCCCGTCACCCCTGCGTCAACTCCCGTTTACGGATTTTTTGCCTCAATTCCGGAAAAATATCGTTTTTTTCTCGAAAAACGTTTGCATTTGGAATTTTTTGGAATATATTGGAAATAATTGGAAACAACCTTATCGGGTTTGCGATAATCCGGGAGACGTGCGAAGTGCTGGCTTTCTGCGGACAGGAAAAGTGTCTGGTCGACGCAAACGGAAGGGTCCGCCTCACCCAGCGGTGGGTCGAGGACTTTCTGCACCGCTGCGGCGGCGAAGTCGTGATGCACGGTCTGCCGGAGGGCGCGATCGCCCTCTACCCCGAAGAAGTCTATCAGGAAATGCGCGCGCGGGAGATCGGCAATCTGCAGCAGCTGGGCACCAGTTTCGCACTGCGCCGTTCGCTGCGCCGCTTCGGAGCGCTGACGCAGATGGACACCATCACGCGGCAGGGGCGGGTGACGCTGCCGGCGGCGTTCCGGGAACACGCGGGGATCGCCCCGGGCAAAGAAGTATGCATCGTCGGCGTAGAAGTCGGCGTGGAGATCTGGGAAGCCGGCAGATTCGCCGAGGAAATGCGCGCGATCAATCAGCACCTCGACGATCGCCGGGAAGCGGAAATGGCAAGAGAACTGCAAATGGAAAGGGGAAATTCATGAACCGTAAGGGCTGGCTGATAATCCTTTTGCTGTGTTCTCTGCTGCTGCTTCTGGGCGGAGTGCACCGCCCCGATAAGGTCGATACCGACGCTCCCGATCCCATCACCCGGAGCGCCGAATCTCTGGTGTCGAACGCCGCCAACGGCACGCCGAAATCGTGGCGCGACGCCGCGCGGGCCAATCCGCAGTGGATATTGCAGATCGACGCCGCCGACTACTGACAAGACGACCTCCACAAGGGGCGTCGACCGTGTCCGCACGGCCGACGCCTTTTTTTGTCCCGTCCTCGGGGCATAAAAAACCGGTCCGGCGGAAACTTGCGTTCCACACCGGACCGGCGGAGGTTGGGTCTTGCTCAAATCAGCGGTAGTTCTTCCACTTCGGCTCGTGCGCGAACACCCAGTCGTAATATTCGCGCATCGTCAACTGCGCCGCCGCGCCCTCGTCGAGCACCACCACCACCGCGGGATGCAACTGGATGGCGCTGCCCGTGACCATGCTGGTGAGCGGTCCTTCGATCGCCTGCGCGGCGATGCCCGCCTTCTTGGCTCCGGTGATCAGCATCACGATCCGTTTGGCGTCAAGGATCGTGCCGACGCCCATCGTGAACGCGCGCATCGGCATCGTCTCGGGCGGATCGAAGTAGACGCTGTTCTGGCGGTAGGTCGCGGGAGTGAGCGGTTTCGCCCGGGTGCGCGAAGCGAAACTCGACAGCGGTTCGTTGAAGCCGATGTGCCCGTCGCTGCCGATGCCGAGCAGCTGCAGGTCGATCCCGCCCGCCTTCTTCATCGCCGCCTCGTAACGGGCGCCTTCGGCGACCTCGTCCGCCGCCATGCCGTCGGGCAGATTGGTGTTCTTCTTGTCGATGTTGATCTTATCAAAGAGGTGATAGTTCATGTAGTAGCGGTAGGAGTTCTTATCCTCCGGCGGCAGACCGATGTACTCGTCCAGATTGAAGGTGCTGACGCGCGAAAAATCGACTTCGTTCCGGCGGTTCATCGCCGCCAGTTCGGCGTAGACCGGCTCCATGGTGGCTCCGGTCGCCAGACCGAGGTTGAACTGCGGCTTGGCGTTGATCGCGTCCGCGATAAGACGCGCCGTCATTTTGGCGGCGGCGGCGGCATCGGGCTGAATGATGACTTCCATTTGACTGACCTCTCACAAATTCCGTTCGGGGGCGACCCCCTTTTTCATCACAACGACATAATATAATCCGGAGCGGTCGATCGGCAATGTATTTTTCGGCAGATTGTTTACACAAATCTGCAAAAAACTTCAGGGAGTCCGTCAGCGGCGCAGCCACGAAGGGATCAGCAGCGAACAGGCGAGTACGGCGACCGGAGGCATCCCGACTCCGAAATGCCGCGCCGCGAGTATCAGCACCCAGCCCGCCGCGGCTCCGGCGGCGGCTCCGCAGAATGCCGCCCGGTGATCCTCGCGCCGCAATCCGGCGAATACCGCCGCCCCGCCGGTGAACCACAGCACCCACCCGAGCGGCAGCAGCCAGAATCGGTAGGTGACGGACAAAAACAATGCCGAGATGCCGAAAAACATCCCCGCCAGCAGCCGCCACCTCCGCCGCCAGACGGAACACGGCAACGACAGCAGCAGCAATCCGGCTCCGCTGCACAAAGCGGATACGGGGACCACGGTGCCGATCATGTTTTCGCACCATACCGGAGCCGCGAGATAAGTGTAAAGCGCCATCGCCACCGCCGTTTCCGCCGACGCGACCGCGGTGCCCATCGCCGCCTTGCGGCAAAGCGGCAGCCGCAGCAGAAACCACAATGCCAGCACCCCGCCGAGCCAAAGCCATTGCCCGCGAAGCGGCGCGGCGGGAACGGACGGCGGCAGCACCTCGGAACACGCGGGGGGAACTGGCGAATACATGGCGGCGAAGGCCCCGGGCAGCAGCAGTCCGTCTTCGGGATCCGGCGTCCCGCACAACTCGAGCAGACGACGATCCAGAAGTTCCGGATCGGTCGCCGGAGGCGAACCGCGCCGCGCCGCGATCCACTTCCCCCCCCCCCCGGGAAGAACGGCGAAATGCCAATCATCCTGCGGCAGCAGCCGCGTATGGTCGAGCGGCAGCACCAGCACCCCGCCCGCAGTCAGGCGGCGCACCAGATACCGGAAAAAACCGCGGCGGCTCCCCTCACCCTCCGTACCGTCAAAAAATCCCGCCACGGCGATGTCGTATTCCCCGTCCGCGCCGCCGCATCCGGGCCACGCCCCGTAGAACAAGAGCCGCGGCAGAAATCGTTGAACCCATAGGGCGACGCGGCGGACCCCACCCACGACGCCGACCGGCCGACGCGGTGCCTCGGTTGCCCCCGCACCCGGCGGCAGCACCTGCTCGACGCGGGAAACATACGGCAGGTCGCGCCAGAAATCCGCCTCCAACTCGTCACCCGCCGCCAGTATCCGAACGTTCGGAAGCTCCGCCATCAGCGAAGCGGGCAGATAGAGCGATTCGGGAAAATCCGGGGTATCCACCCCCGCCGGTGGCGCGGTCAAGGTGAACGCGATCAGGATCGTCACCGGCAGTACGGCGAAACGCGCCCCGCGCCAACGCGCGCCGAAGATCAGCAGCGCCAGCAGCGGCAGCTCGAGATACAGCAGCCAGGCGTCCGCGTCGAGGCACGCCGCCGGCAGAAACGCGGCGACGATCTGCCCGGCGATGAACAGCACTTTTGCCGCCCGCGCGGGACGTGCGAAAATGCCCGCCGCCGCGACCAGCCAGAACAGCGCCAGCGCCGCCGCGCGGACAAAATCGTTCCAGCTCGCGCAGATCTCCGCCGGATCGTCGAACGACCGCATCGCCAGCACGGCGACGACCCCGCAGAGCAACGCTCCGCACGCATCCGCCGCGCCGAGCAGTCGGCGTCTGATATATTCTTTCGACAGCATCCGCAATATCCATCCCGGTTTGTAAAACATTTTATGCATTAAATATAATAGTCCGCGCACTCAATATCCACCTCGCGGGGTTGATTTTTTTCATCAATACCGTAACTTTGAAGGCAGGACCGCCGGGACATGGCGGTCCGAAACACCTTCGAGGAGTTGACAGACAACATGAATCCGCTTTTGATCGTGACCACTTCGCACGGCAGCGTCGGTCCCGCCTGCCGGCGGACCGGAGTGTGGTTGGAGGAGTTCGTCGGCGTCTACTGCCGCTTCGTGGAACACGGCATCCCGGTCGTGGTGGCAAGTCCGCGCGGCGGCGAAGTGCCGCTGGAACCGGAAAGTCTGCGCGTTTCCGCCATGAGCCCGGAAGCCCGGCGCTTCATCGCCCGGTGCGATCCGGCGCTGTCGCGGACGCTTGCGCTGCGTTCGATCTGCCATCACGACTTCGACGCGATCTTCTACCCCGGCGGAACAGGTCCGATGTGGGATCTGGCGGAAGACCTGATCAACGCGCGGATACTCGGTTCGTTCTTCGATTGCGGAAAAGTCGTCGGCGCGCTTTGCCACGGCACGGCGGCGCTGCTCAAGGCGCGGCGGCGCGACGGCAACCCCGTGATCCACAACCGGCGGCTCACCGGATGTTCCGACGCGGAAGAGTTGCATAACGGCACCCGCGGCCTCGTTCCGTTCAGTCTGGAACAGCGGCTGCGGGCGGCGGGCGGCAAATATTCGCGCCGCGATCCGTGGACAAGGTATGTGGTGATCGACCGCAATCTGGTCACGGGACAAAATCCGCAGTCCACGAAACACGTCGCCGAGGCGATGCTGGAGTTGATGCGCCCGGCACAGCTGATGTGCCGCCGGACGGCATGGTCCCCGGGCGGGATCGGAGAGTGCCGCTCATCCGCCGACTGAATACGCCGGACGGCGATGCATGAATCTTGCCGGAATTTCCGGAAATCAGTCGAACTCCCACCCCAGTTCGGGATGAAGCAGCCTCCGGTCGGCAAGCGACGGACGCGCCTGACGGTAGTCGCACACGGACACCGGCAGCCGCAGTTCCGGGGCGTGTTCCGAAGGCAGCCGGAAACCGCCCCCTCCCGATGCCGCCGCCCGCAGGGTGATGCGGTAATTCACCGCATTCAACAACCCGGGCGGGATAAACCACGCGACATGATTCTCGCCGGCGCGGACCTGATAATCCGCCGCCGGATTTTCCCACGGCGACGCCGAAAAGAGCGGCACGCCGCCGGACGAAAACAGAAAGTCGTAGTACAAGCCGGGATGCGGACGCTTGGTCTCGAAATAAAAATCCACCCGGTAGGATGCTCCGGTCGACGGATGCTCGGGAACGGGACTGCCGTCCGCCAGATGCAGTTCCAGACGCAGCGGCGTGAATGCGACATGACGGAACGTCCCCGCCGGACGCCGCCATTCCAGCTGACGCTCGCCGCCGGGCTGACGTTCGCGCAGATACAGATTGATGCAGCTGCCGACCTCCTCGTCGGTGCTGATCCGTTCGCCGTGGCTCAACACCAGCGCCCGGTTGCACAGCGAACGCACCGCCATCATGTTGTGACTGACGAAAAGGATCGTCCGCCCCTCGTCCGAAGTGATGCTGCGCATCTTGTCCAGACAGCGCATCTGAAACTCGGCGTCGCCGACCGCCAGCACTTCGTCGAGCAGCAACAGTTCGGAATCCAGATGCGCCGCCACGGCGAACGCCAGCCGGACATACATGCCGCTGGAATAACGCTTGACCGGCATGTCGATAAACTTTTCCACCCCGGAAAACGCGACGATCTCGTCGAAGCGGGCGCGGATCTCGGCGCGGGTCATGCCGAGCACCGCACCGTTCAGAAACACGTTTTCGCGCCCGGTAAGTTCCGGGTGGAACCCCGTGCCGACCTCCAGCATCGACGACACCCGCCCCAGCAGTTTCACCCTGCCCTCGGTGGCGGGGGTGATGCGGCTCAAGATCTTCAGCAGCGTCGACTTGCCGCTGCCGTTGCCGCCGATGATCCCGATCCGGTCGCCGCGGTGGACGTTCAGCGACAATCCGCGCAGCGCCCAGAAACTGTCTTCGCGGCGGTCACGCCAATCCGTCAGTCCCGCCAGCGCCTCGCGAAAAGTGCGCGGGACCGGACGGTGCGGCAAAACGAAGCGCTTGCCCAATTTTTCGATTTTTATGACCGTCTTCATATATAGTCCGAAAATCCCTTTTCCTGACTGCGGAAGATCAGAAATCCGAGCGTCAGGCAAAGCAGAGATCCAACCGCCGCAACCAGCACCGCGGTCGGCTCGACCGCCGCGCCGAACAACGACCAGCGCGCCATGCCGATGATCCCGTACAGCGGGTTCAGCTGCGCCAACACCCGCCAGGTACCGGGGATCGCCGTACCGACGAATCCGACCGGAGAAACGAACAGACCCAACTGCAGCAGAAACGGCACCACATGACGGAAATCCCGGTAATGCACGTTCAATGCCGAAAGTCCGAGTACGATGCCAAGAGCACACATCACCAGCGGCAGCAGCACCAGCGGAAACAACGCCGCGCGCCAGGAAAATACGCCGCGGCACCAGATGGCGTACGCGCCGATGAAGACGATCAGCGCCAACAGGAAATCCACCACGCAGACGATGACCCCGGAAACGGGGATTATCACCCGCGGGAAGTACACTTTTGTCACCAGCCCCCGGTTGCCGACCAGAGCGTCGCATCCGGTCGAGACCATCCCCGCAAAGAACTGCCAGAGCAGCACGCCGGAAAATACCAGCATCGGATAGGGAACTCCGGATACGCCGCCGAGTTTGGCGACCCGATGGAAGATCACGCTGAACGCCGCCATCGTCGCCAGCGGGCGCGCCAACGCCCAGATCACCCCGAGGACGGTCTGCTTATAGCGGACGATGATGTTGCGCCACGCGAGCATCATGAACAGCTCGCGGTAGCGCCACAACTCGCGAAAGGTCAGCGGCGCGACCCTGCCCGCTTCGATGATTGTGTAGACTTTGCTCATACGCAGTCTAATATATACCCCATTATACTTATTGCAAATCCAACTGCGCCAGCGTCTCGAAATGGCCCGTGGCGGGAAACATGTCGTAGAGACGGCAGCGGGCGACCCGGTAATGATCCTTCAATCGCCGCAGATCGCGCGCCAAAGTATCCGGCGCACAGGAAATATAGATGACATGCGGGACGCGCCAACGCTTGAGCGCCTCCGTCAGCCGCTCCGAAAGCCCCCGTCGCGGCGGATCCACCAGTACCGCGTCGGGCTTCATCCCCCGCGGCAAGGTACGCCACTTTTCGGCATTGCCGACCTCGAAGCGGCATCTTTCCGCCATTCCGCGCGTCCGGGCGTTGCGTACGGCGCAGTCGATCGCCGACGCATCGAGTTCCACGCCGAACGAACAAAGTCCGGGGATCTCCTGCGCGGCGATCAGGGAAAATACGCCGACCCCGCAGTAAAGTTCCCAGAGCTGCCCGACGCCGAGGCGGCGCAAGGTTTCCGCCACTCCGTGCGCCAGCTGCGCCGCCACCTGCGGATTGGTCTGAAAAAACGACGCCGCGGGAACGGAAAAATCGCCGAAATCTTGCATATGTTCCGTCAATATCCGGTCGCCGCCGTTGACCACCACGCCGTCGCGGGGAGTCCAACGGAAAAACACCTCGCCGTCCTTGAGTTCACGGCGGTGCGCGGGCAGCGCGGCGTCGATCTCCGGCACCGCCAGCGGACAGTGTTCGATGTCAATGACCGTGCGGTTGTCCTCGGAAAAAAAACCGATCCGGTCCTCCGCGGCGGAAAGTTTCAGCCGGTTTCGCCAGCCGAAGCGGGACGGCGCGGCGACCGGAGATGCCAATGCCGACATCTCCGCCAGATTCCCGCGCACCAGAAAATCCGACAACTGGCGCTGTTTCCAACTCAATTCCTCGGTATAAGAAATCTGCTGGAAAGAACATCCGGGGCAGAAAGCGCAAGTGCCGGGACGCACGGCATAAGGACATCGGGGAACGATCCGCTTTGCCCCGGGGGCGGAGACACGCTTCAACACCCCGCGGGCAAAGGAACGCTTGGAAAGGGTCAGCTCCACCTCGGCGGTCTCGCCGGGGACGCCCCCGCGAAAGAAACATATCTTACCGTCGGGCAGACGCCCGAAGGCTTCTCCTCCGTAGGCGAAGCCCTCTGACAGGACCGGAAACGCCGGCATCAGGCCTGACCGTTCCCGCCCTTTTCCCCGGTTTTGGGATCCTCACCCGCCGCCGCTTCCGACTTGTGGTGGTGGTGGTGATGATGCTCGGAAGTGCCGCCTTCCGACTCGTGGGTGTAATCGCGATAATAGCGATAATAACTATGATAGCGATAGTAACCGTAGTACCCGTAACGGTTGCCGACTTCGCCGCGGTCGAACTTGTTGACTACCAGACCGATCGGAGTATCGGAAACCTGCTGCAGCTGGCGCAGCGTCCGCTGGATCAGCGGGATCTTGGTCTGGCTGCAGGCGACCATGAACAGCACGCCGTCGACCATCGGTTTGATGATCAGCGGGTCGGAGAGGAACAGCGCCGGAGTGATGTCGATGAAAATGTAGTCGTACTTCTTGCGCAGATCGGCGATGATCTGCGGCATCCGCTCGGACATCAGCAATTCGGAGGGGTTCGGCGGGACCGGACCGCACGGGATGACGTCCAAACAATCTTCGACGTGATGGGTGACTTCCTCGATCTTCTTGTCGCCGGTGAGCACCGACACGAAACCGGCGCCGCGGCGCAGATCGAAGATACGGGCCTGCACCGGCTTGTGCATATCGGCATCGATCAGCAGCACCTTTTTTCCGGCGCGGGCGGTCAGGATCGACACCAGCGCGATCGACGAACTCTTGCCTTCATGCGGGATACTGCTGGTGAACATGAACACACGCCCGCCCGCGGCGTCGTCATCCTTGATCGGAGCCAGATACTGCAGATTGGTGCGCAGCAGACGATAAGCTTCGGTAAGTTCCTGCGCCTTGCGGTTGTCCAACGTGGCGCGCACCAGATTGGAACGCACTTCGGGCAGATCGCTCTTGGGAATGACCCCCATGACCGGGATATCCAGATAACGCTTGGCCTGCTCGGGATTCTTGATCGTCTGGTCGATGAAACCGCGCAACAGCGCCATCGCGACACCGAGCAACAGACCGACCACGAACCCGATCGGAAGATTGCGCCGCATCGAACGGTTGCTGGGACCATTGGGGATCTTGGCACGGTCGATGATCTGCACATTGTTCATCTTCAGGACTTCGCTGATGGTGTCGCTGAAGATCCGCGCCGTCTCGTTGGCAACGTATTCGGCAAGTTCCGGAGTCTCGGCTTTGGTGGTTATGGTGAGCACCCGCGAATCGCGCCGGGTCTCGATATTCTTGGAATAGCGGAGTCTGAGTTCGTCGCCCTCCTTGATCCGCTTGCGCTTGCGGAGCTCTTTGATCAGTTCGGGATATTGCAGCGGGAAATCCTTCTGCACCTGCTCGCGGAGCGCGTCGTTGACCCGCGCGCTGTCCAAAAGTGCGCGATAGTCGTTGATCAGCATCAGCGCAAGCGTAAGTTCACGGTATGCGGAATTTATGTTGTCGCGCGAATCGCTCTGACTCTCGTCACGCCACGAGTAGACCGTGGATTGGGCGACATACACCGGCGGGATCAGCCATTTGGTCGCGACAAAGGCGACGATCACCCCCAGAACGGCGAACATGACCGCCCATTTCCAATAGCGGACCGCCGTTTCGAAGATATTGCGGAAGCAGAAAAAATTGAGGAAGATGTTTTCCTGATTTTGATCGCGCTGTGTGGAATCCATTTCGATCTCCATATTTATAATTGCAGTTACACTATCTTTACCGCAAAATATAGTCAATGCTCCAATAATATAGCGCGGGAAACGCGCAATGTCAATTTGCGGAGCGCACCATTTCCCGTTTTGCCTTCAACAGGGGGAGCAGTCCGGCGGGAACCCGCAGACCGCCGGCGCCGACCCCCAGCGCCACCGTGGAGTTCCCGCCGTGGTAGTCGCTGCCGCCGGAAAGCGCCGCGCCAAAGGCGGCGGCAAGTTCACTGACCAAAGCGGTCTCGTTCGGACCGAACAAGCTGTAATATCCCTCGACCGCGTCCAACCCCCACCCGGTGAAGCGCCGCAGACCGCGCCGCAGCCACGCCCGCTCGGCGCGGTCGCGGTAGATGGGATGCGCCCAGACCGCCACCCCGCCCGCCGCGTGGATCGCTTCGATCGCCTGCGCCGGACTCGGCAGACGGCGCTGAACGAATGCCGGACGGCTGTGTCCCAAAAGTTTTTCGAACGCCGCCGCCAGCGACGGAAAACCGTAGCGCCGCACCAGCGCCCGCGCGAAATGCGGGCGTCCGATATTGCCGCGGTCGGGCACGGCAAACTCCGGCTCGTCCCACGACAACGCGAAACCGAGACTATTCAGTTTTGCCATCATCGCCTCGTTGCGGCGCATGCGGTCTTCGCGGCGGAGCGCCAGAAATTCCCCCAACGCGGCGGAGTCGGGTTCCACGAACAGCCCGATCATGTGGATCTCCCGGTTGGAGTACGAGCAGGATATTTCCACTCCGGGGACCGCTTCCGTCTCCGGATGACGTTGCCCCGCCGCCAGAAATTCCGGCACCCCGGAGACCGTGTCGTGATCGGTAAGCGCCACCGCTTTCAATCCCGCCGCCGCCGCCAGTTCGAAAAGCCGTGACGGCGTATCCGTTCCGTCGCTCGCCGTACTGTGGGTATGCAGATCGATATAACCGTCGCTCATGATCCGGCGCCTCTCAAATATCCGATCAGATGCATCATCCGCAGTTCCGGAGGATCGCGGTAATCCAAACGCGGGGCACTTCCATCCGGCAGCCGGTAGATCGATCCCGCAGGATTGCGCAGGACCACCCGACCGTTCTGCACCGACAAGATACGATATCCCGCCTCGGCGGCGAGCAGTTTCAGCCGCACCGTCTCCAGCAGATTGCGCACCGGCTGCGGCAAGACGCCGAAACGGTCGGCAAGTTCGGCGCGGAAATCCTCCAGTTCCGCCTCGTTTTCGAGCGCGGCAAGTTTCCGGTACGCCGCCACGCGCAATCGTTCGCCGCCGATGTATTCGGGCGGGATCGCCGCCGCCAGCACGCCGGGCGCCGCGTCGAGCGTAAAACTCACGAAATCTATATTCAGATCGACTTCGACGATCAGTCTTTCCTTCTCGCCGCGCAGCCGTGCGATCTCATTCTTCAGCAGATGGCAGTACAGATCGAATCCGATGGCGTTGAGATGACCGGACTGCTCCGCGCCCAACAGATTGCCCGAACCGCGGATCTCCAAATCATGCAACGCCAGTTGAAATCCGGCGCCGAGGGTTGAACAGCGCCGGATCGCCGCCAGACGCTTGCGGGCGTCGGTGCCGACGAGTTCGTACTTCGGCAGCAGCATATAAGCGTAGGCCTGGCGCGACCAGCGGCCGACCCGCCCCCGCAACTGATACAACTCCGCCAGACCGAAGCGGTCGGCGCGTTCGATGATGATGGTGTTGGCATTGGGAACGTCCAGCCCGGATTCGATGATCGTGCTGCAGACGAGCACATCCACCCCGCCGCGCAGGAAACGCTCCATCACCTCCTCCAGCGCATGTTCCGGCATCTGCCCGTGGGCGACCTCGATCCGCGCCCCCGGCAGCAGCGTCCGCAATTGGATCGCCTTGTCCTCGATGCTCCGCACCCGGTTGTGCAAGTAGTAGACCTGCCCTCCCCGCGCCAGTTCCGCCTTGAGCGCCGACACGATCAGCGACGGTTCCTCGGGGGCGAGCACCGTCTTGACCGGCATCCGCAGTTTGGGCGGCGTCATCAGCGTGCTCAGATCGCGCGCCCCCGCCATCGCCAGATAGAGCGTCCGCGGAATGGGCGTGGCGGAAAGCGTCAGCACATCCGCTTCGGCACGGAAACGCCGCAGCCGCTCCTTGTGCTCGACGCCGAAACGCTGTTCCTCGTCGATCACCACCAATCCGAGGTTGCGGAAACGCAGCTGACCGGAACAAAGCCGATGCGTGCCGATCACGATATCCACCTTGCCTTCTTCCAGTTCCCGGAAGGTTTTCGCCTGCTCCGCGGGAGAGCGCAGACGACTCAACAGCGCAATGTTGAAAGGATATTCGGCAAAACGCTCGGAAAAAGAACGGAAATGCTGCTGTGCCAGCACCGTGGTCGGCGCAAGCACCGCCGCCTGATAACCCGCGTTGACCGCCCGGAACACCGCCCGCATGGCGATCTCGGTCTTGCCGTACCCCACATCGCCGCAGATCAGACGGTCCATCGGACGCGGAGAAGTCATATCCCGCGCCACCGCCGCCGTAGCCCGCCGCTGATCCGGAGTATCCGGATAGGGAAACGACCGCACGAAGGCGCGGTTCTCCGCGACGTCGGCACGGAACGCGATGCCGGGGATGGAGTTGCGCATCGCCTGCAGCCGCAGCATATCGGCGGCGAAAGAACGGACGCCGGAACGCGCGCGTTCCTTTTCGCTGCTCCAGCGCCCCCCGCCCAACGCATGGAGTTTCACCTTGCCGGGCGCGCCGAGGTAGCGGCTGACCTTGTACGCCTGAAGCAGCGGCACATAGAGCAATTGTCCGTCCCGAAACTCCAGCACCAGCACCTCGCGGGAAAGACCGTTGCCCCGCAAGGTGCGCAGTCCCCGGAATATGCCGATCCCGTGTTCCACATGGACCGCATAATCGCCCTCGTCCAAGTCGGCGAGCGAGAATTCCTCCGCCTGCGCCGCTGCCGCCGGCAATTCCTCCGGCGGCGCGTCTTCCGCCTCCGATGCGGCATCGCCGGCGCAGCGGCGGAACCCCAATGCCGCCGCCTCCGCCTCGGTCAGCGCCAGCAACCCTTCGCCCGGCAGTTGGAACCCGCCCGGCAACGCGCCGACGGCAAATTCGACGCCGGAGTCGGAAAGGTGTTCCTTTTCCGCCCATTTTTTCAGCAATCCGACATCTTCGGCGTGGGCGGCGAACCAGACCGCGCCGGCCCCGGCATGAAGCGCTTCCCGCAAGCGGCTGCGCACCGCCGCCAACGCCAGATCCGACGCGCCGGAGGCGGAGACGCCGCCGGTATAATCCACCACCGACGGCAACACATCCGGCGGCAGGGCGCCGTCGGGACCGGAAAAATCGTACCACATGGAAAGACGCGATCGTTCGCGCCGTTCCGCCATCAAAGTTTCCAGACGCTTTTCCGCGCCGGGGACCGAATACTTGCCGAGGATCTCGAACGCCGCCTCGGGATGAAAGACCGCCAGCCGGAAATCCCGTCCGCCGAGATAATCGAAGACATCGGATCCCGCCGCGCCGCCGGCGGTGATCCCCGCCCTGCCGATGCAACGATATTCCTTGATCTCCCCGGTGGAACGCTGAGTCTCGGCGGCAAAACCGCGCAGCGACTCGATCTCGTCACCGAAGAACTCAACCCGGCAGGGGAAATCGTGGGCGGGGCTGTAGAAGTCGACGATACCGCCGCGCAGCGAAAACTCACCCACGGTCGTGACCTCGAATTCGTCGTCGTAATCCAGCTTCACCAACCGCTCCGCCAATTCCCGCGGCGAAAGACGCATCCCCGGCCGCAGCGTCAGCACTGCCTCGCGCGTTTCCTCCGGTGGTGGAGCAGGTCCCAGCAGCGCGTGAACACTGCCGACCAGCAGATCGAACTCGCCGGAAAGCGCGATATTCAGCGCCCTCGCCCGGCGGCTTTCACCTCCGGGGAAGAGCAATTTGCCGCGTCCGGCCTCCGGGATGTACAACACCCGCAGCGGCGAATGCAGCAGCCGCAGCGTCTCGTCCAGCGCGGCGCGCAGCTGATCCACCGCGACGGCGTCGGGCAGCGCCGCCACCACCGGAACGGAGGCATGCATCGCCAAACGCAGCAGCACCGGAAAGAGCGCCGTCAATTCCAATCCGGCAAAGTCCGCGGCGGAATTTTCACTTCCCGATAAATATTTTTGCAGTTTTTTGAGCCATTTTTGCATATGACTACTTGATTTTCTCTCCGATCGACATAGATTGCTAATCAATCGAACACGCACGACCGGGGGGGGAGCGTCTTTTTGTTTCGCGGCGCTGCGGACAATTTATCCGCAACACGGGCGGCTTTATTTATAGTATAATCGCATTTTGCCGATTTTTGAAGAAAAAACGTCAATATTTATCGTTTTTTCGATAAATTGGCATCGGGATATGGTCTTTTTGAAAAATATCGACTCTGTAGGAGAAACAACTTTATGGTTCCATTGACCTTTCACCACAGTTGGGGCAAATACGGCGAGCGGGAACGCCTGACCGCCATGCGCGAATTCGCCGCCAACGGGGTACGCCACCTCGTGCTCGGCGACACTCTGCTCAAGATGATGGGCCAGGATTACAAACTGCCGGCGGTGCTCCGCGAACAGACGCAAGCCGCCGGGTTGGATTTCGTCGACGCTCATGCGCCGTTCCGGGATTTCGGCGACCTCTTCATACCGGACGAACGTGACCACCGTGTGATGATCGCCCGCCAAAAACTGAACCTGCTGCTCGTAAACGAAATGGGGGTCAAAACCTGCACATTCCACATCGGCAGCAAATACTATCCGGAACACTCCGTAGACGAACACCGGGAGGCGATCTTCCGCTCGTTGGACGAACTGCTGCCGTTCGCGGAAAATTTGGGTATCACCATCTGCCTCGAAAATCTGGTGCGTCCGCTGAGTACCGCCGACGACCTCATATCCTATATGCGCAAATACGATTCTCCGAACCTCGGGGTCTGCCTCGACGTCGGTCATGCCAACCTCAAGGAAAAGGGCGAAGGCAATCCCGACAGCGAGGTCCCCGCGACGTGGGAGATCGCCGGGCTGCCCGTCCGCTGGGAACGGGACATCGCCGAACGACTGCAGCCTTATATCGTCAACTGCCATGTCCACGACAACTACGGCGCCGGCGATGATCACGATCTGCCCGGATGCGGCACTATCGACTGGAAGCGGATCGTCCCGATCCTGCTGAATGCTCCGCACATTCAAAGCATCCAGAGCGAAGTGCTGACCGCACGGCGCAGCACCCCGATCCGCACGGTGACGGAGAACATCCGCCGGCTGTTCGGCGAGATACCGGAAGTCGGAACGACAACTCCGCGCCCGTGAACATAATGTGATCGCTGTAACGGTAACTTCATATAAATCAAGGAATCATCATCATGGACAAAAAGACTGCGAAGAAACCGCTCCCGAAAGTCGAGCCGGCGAAAGCCAAGCCTGCCGACAAGAAGAAAGCGGCGGTACCCGAGGCGAAAAAGACTCCGGCGAAGAAAGCCGTCGCAGCAAAAAACGCTGAAGCGAAAAAGGCTCCCGCGAAAAAAGTCGTCGCAACCAAGACCGCCGAGGGAAAGAAGGCTCCCGCGAAGAAGACTGTCGCAACCAAGCCCGTCGAGGTAAAAAAGGCCCCGGTGAAGAAAGCCATCGCAGCAAAACCCGCCGAGATGAAAAAAACTCCGGCAAAGAAGACTGCCGAAGCGAAAAAGGCTCCCGCGAAGAAGACCGAAGCCAAGCCCGCTGAGGCGAAAAAGGCTCCCGCGAAGAAGGCCGAAGCAAAGCCCGCTGAGGCGAAGAAGGCTCCCGCAAAGAAAGCCGCCGAAGCAAAGCCCGCTGAAGCGAAAAAGGCTCCCGCGAAAAAAACGCCGGAAAAGAAGACGGCAACTAAGCCGGAGGCTGCACCCGTTCCGCCGAAACCTCCGGTCGACGAAGCCGACGCCGAAGACCTCGAGTTGAACGAAGCCGGGGAAAAGCTCAGTGCCATCGACTTGTTGGACATCGATCCGCCGAAGCGCAAACTGATAATCAAAAAGGTTTCCGCTCCGCCGACCAAGTTCGCGCCCAAACCGGCAGCCGGCGAGATCCAGAAGCCGGATAAGGAGGAGAACGCGCTGCGGGTGCGCCGACCCAAAACCGTGACCGGCAGCGGCACTTTCCGCACCAAGCAGGAAAAAGATTCGGCGCGGCGCAACGCGTTGGATGCCAAACTCGCGGTCGGCACCAAAAACGACACCATGAAGGTCTATATGACCGAGATCGCCCGCATTTCCCTCGTCAACAAAAAGGAGGAAGCGGAACTGGCGGACGACATCCACGGCGTCGACGACCTCCGTCGCGAAGATGCGCGCACCACGCTGATCAAGGCGAACCTGCGTTTGGTGGTCAAGATCGCCCATGACTTCAAAGGACTGGGACTGCCGCTGCTCGACCTGATCTCCGAGGGAAACATCGGGTTGATGCGCGCGGTGGAGAAATTCGATCCCGCGAAGGGCGCCAAATTTTCGAGTTACGCCGCGTGGTGGATCAAGCAGTCGATGCGCCGCGCGCTGGCGAACCAGAGCCGGACGATCCGCATCCCGGTGCAGTCCGCGGGCAAGATCAACAAGATAAAGACCGTCCGGATGCGTCTCGTAGAGGAACTGGGGCGCGAACCGACCGACGCCGAGATCGCCGAGCACCTCGACTTCAGCGAACGCACGGTCGCAGGTCTGCGGTTGGCGGATTTGCGGACGATCTCGCTCCACGACCCGATCCAGCAGGGCGAGGAAGGCGAATTTCAGGACATCATCCCCGACCGCCATGCGATGACTCCGGATCAGATCATCGGTGACGTGGAATCGGTCTTCCGGCTGATGGATCTGCTCGACAAATTGGAGGAACGCGAGCGGAAGATCCTCGAAATGCGCTTCGGTTTGAAAGGCGGACGCGCCCTGACGCTCGAAGAGGTGAGTCAGGAGATCGGGCGCACCCGCGAGCGCGTGCGTCAGATCCAAAATCAGGCGCTGGCGAAGTTGAAACAGCTCCTCGCCGATGAGAGCGGGTTCAATAACAACAACAACGACTGATCCGCAACTTCTCGTGCCGTCACCGACCGCGACCGTTCGGGTCGCGGTCGTTTTTTATGCGGGGATGCGGAGGTCGCGGAGTTCCGGCAGGATCAAAGCCCCAAATCGCGGCGGTACGGTATCGACGCGGCAGCGCCGGGATGCCGGATGCACCACGCGGACGCGGCGGAGGCGGTGCTCATGGCGTCGCGCACGTCGGAGCCGCGCAGCAGTTCCGCGATGAAAAACCCAATGAAAGTATCACCCGCCGCGGTGGTATCCACCACCTGATCCACCCGTTGCGCGGGGACCCGGATCGTGTCATTGTAGACCGCGCCCCGGGCGCCCAGCGTCTTGAGGACATTGACTCCCGCCGGCAGTCGGCACTCCGCAAGCGCCTCCGCCTCGGTCTCGTTGACGATCAGCGTATCGACGAGTTCCAGCGGATACTCCGCCACCGCCGGGGTCATCGGCGCGGGGTTGATGAAGATCCGCATCTGCCGTTCCGCCGCCGCGCGCATGATCGCGGGGATTGATGATATTTCGTTCTGCAGCAGCAGGATGTCCCCCGGCTCCGCGTGGTCCATCGCCGAGGCGATGAGTTCCGGCGTGATCCGGTGATTGGCTCCGGGATACAGCACGATCGAATTTTCCCCGGAATCGGCGATCTGTATCACCGCATGTCCGCCGGGGACTTCCCGATCGACCGTCACCGCGGAACAATCCACTCCGCTCTCGCGCATGGCATCCAGCAGAAAGCCGCCCTCGGCGCCGACCACGCCGGCGTGGATGACCATCGCGCCGGCGCGCGCCAAAGCGATGGACTGATTCAGCCCCTTCCCTCCGGCAAAGCGGGCAAAACTCAACGCCGGGATCGTCTCCCCCGGACGCACGAAATCGTGCACCCGATACACGAGATCGATATTAAGCGAACCGAAATTCAGGACTTTCATATTTCGAACCTCTCATTGCCGCCGCCAACGCGACCGTTATTCCTCGACGCTCGCCGCCCGCAACCGCTTTTCCTGCTTGCCGCGAACGATTTGAAGCCAGTGGATCAGCGAACTGCTCGATGAAAACCCCAGCTCGGGAGCGATCTCGTTTTTTCGCATATGATCGACATAATACAGTTTACGGTAGAGCCGCATCCGCACGAAGTCGATGTAGTCCCGGAACCCGTACCCCGCGTATCGGCGAAACAGCCGCGCGAAGTGCGACGTACTGTACCCCGCGGTATGCGCCAGATCTTCCAGCTGGGGATTTTCGCTCAAATGCTCGCCGATGTGCTCCATCGCCGCCATTACGGCCAGATACTGCTGGTTCTGCGCTTTGTCGAACCGCATTGTCCGGCAGTTCGACGATGTGATCTGCTCCGCGAATGCCCCCATGATGACGCCGATCACTCCGCTGATCTCCATACGCGCCACCTCCGGCGGCATCTGTCCTCCGATAACGTCGCGCCACACCCGATTCAGCAGCATGCAGAACTCCGGATACAAAAACCGGAAGCGCTTCAGCACAAAGTTCCGGGTGTTGCTGCCGATGTCGATCGTGCAGAGCATGGTGTTCGGATAGCAGTGAATCCACAACGTCAGGCAGCTGTGAACACTCGGCGGATGAAAGCAATCATGCTTCTCGAAGGCGTCGATCATCACGATGTCGCCGACCTGACCTTCATAGATGCGCGATGCCAGCTGAAACTGAAATCTGCCGCCCAATATGACCATGATCTCGCGGAAAGGATGAAGTTAGCTG
>CACZPY010000299.1 GCA_902783135.1 uncultured bacterium | reverse complement strand
GCTGTTGCGCTCCCGCCACGTCCGGTCCTCGGCGGATTCCTCCGCCGGCTGACATCCGGCGGGGTCGAAGGAAAAGAACACCCGCCGCCGCTCCAGCTGCAGCAGCCCGCGCAGAATGTCATCATCGGATTTGCTCGATCGTGGTGTTTTCATGACACATACAATACAAGTGGCGCCGGATTTTTTCAAGGCGCGGCGGAAAAATCGAACTAACGCCGGAACTGCCGCGCGGGACGACGTTTTCCGCCTCACCACTATAAGCATCGGATACCGGGGATCGGAATAAGCGCGTTTTTTGGAATATCCCTCCCCCTTGCCAATCCGCGCGGATGGTGTATAGTAAACCCGAAACAAAAAAACGCAAAACAGGAGACATCATGCTCAAAGACGAATTGAAGGCGGTCACCCTGACCGACCGTTTCCTTTCCCCGCGCCAGCGCACCGGACGCGACGCCACCATACCGGAGTGCATCGACAAGTGCCGGACGACCGGCAGACTGCGCGCCTTCGAACTCAAATGGAAACCCGGCGATCCGGATAAACCGCATGTCTACTGGGATTCCGATGTGGCGAAAGTTTTGGAGGGTATGGCGCTGTCGCTGATCGACACGCCCGATCCCCAATTGGCGAAACGACTCGACGAATTGGTCGATCTCGTGATAAGCGCCCAGCAGCCAGACGGTTATCTCAACACCCATTTCACCTTGGTCGAACCGGAAAACCGTTGGAAAACGCTCCACCGCGACCACGAACTCTACTGCGCCGGGCACCTGATCGAAGCCGCCGTCGCGCACTATGAAGCGACCGGCAGCCGCAAGTTCCTCGACGCGATGTGCCGCTGCGCCGACCTCATCGCCGCCACCTTCGGCCGCGGAGCGGGGCAGATGCGCGGCTATCCCGGCCACGAGGAGATCGAACTCGCGCTGGTCAAACTCTACCGCGCGACCGGGGAAAAACGCTATCTGGAACTTGCGCGCTACTTCATCGACGAACGCGGCGCGGAACCCAAATACTTCGTCGCCGTCGAGGGGATGAGCCCGAGCAAACTCGAGAACCTTCAGGCGGACAAACCGGTGAGAGAACAGACCGCCGCCACCGGGCACGCGGTGCGGGCGCTCTACCTCTACAGCGCGATCGCCGACGTCGCGGCGGAAACAGGCGACGCCGATCTGCTCGATCTGGCGAAACGCCTTTTCGACAACATCGCCGAACGGCGGATGTACATCACGGGCGGCGTCGGTTCCTCGCAGCGCGGCGAAGCCTTCACCTACGATTTCGCGCTGCCCAACGACACCGCCTACTCGGAAAGCTGCGCGGCGATGGCGCTGGTGCAGTTTTCCAAGCGTCTGCTGGATCTGACCGGCGACCGCAAATACGCCGAAGTCATGGAAAAGGCGCTCTACAACAATGTCGCCGGCGGAATATCGCTCGACGGACGGCGCTTCTTCTACGCCAATCTGCTCGAAGTGAACGATACCACGCTCGAACTCATGAACACCGGACGGGTGCGGCAGGAGTGGTTCAGCTGTTCCTGCTGCCCGACGAGCTACTGCCGCTTCCTCCCCCAATTGGGGCGTTTCTGCGCGGCGGCGGCGCCCGACCGGATCCGGATCGACATCCCGGCGGGGATGCGGATCGACACCCCGCAATACGCAGCGGAGCTTTCGGGGAACTATCCGTACTCGGGCGACCTCGCGCTGACCATCCGGCGCGGCGGAGCGTTCGAGATCGCCATCCGGATACCCGCGTGGTGCCGGAAGTACACCGTCAAACTCAACGGGATCGATGCGACGGGGGCGGTACGAAACGGTTACTGGCGGGCAAAACGCGAGTGGAGACCAGGCGACCGGGTGGAACTCGCGCTTCACATCGCCGCC
This sequence comes from uncultured bacterium, assembly GCA_902783135.1. Taxonomy (GTDB): domain Bacteria; phylum Verrucomicrobiota; class Lentisphaeria; order Victivallales; family Victivallaceae; genus UBA1784. The sequence goes on along the minus strand of CACZPY010000299.1, from coordinate 7,099 downwards.
GAACTGCGCTTCGCCGATCCGCGCGTTCCCGCGGATTCCGGACGCGCGGCGATACAGCGCGGCGCGCTGGTCTACTGCGTGGAGAGCGCGGACAATCCGGATATGCGCCTCCATTCGCTGCGGCTGCCGGCGGCGCCGGAGTTCAGCGAATGCCCGGCGGCGGGATTGCCGGAAGGCACGGTCGCCTTGAACTTCCCGGTGCGCCACGAGATCACGCCGTGCGGGGAAGCGTTCTCCACGACCGTTCCCGTGTATGCGGCGGGTCGGGCAACGGCGATACCCTACGCGCTGTGGCAGAACCGGGGCGCGGGGGCAATGCAGGTATTTCTGCTCCGCGACTGCTGATCGCCCGAGGTTGCGCAATTTTGTTTCACATGCTATATTTTAAGTGTGGGATAACCGGATTCAAGACCAACTCCAGAAAGGAAACGGCATCATGATTTTCCGCAAATTCGGCGGCAGTTATCAATACTGGGTGCGCACTCCGGAAGAACTGCCGGAGGTATTGAAACTCGATCCGGCGCTGTGGGCGGCTTTGAGCGTCCCGGCGGCGGCATTGAACGCCGACCGCAAATTCCTCTCCTACCTCGACGCCGACGCGAACGGAATGATCCGGCTCGACGACGTGACCAAAGCCATCACCTATGTGCAGGCGGCACTGCGTGAACTTGCTCCGCTCGCCGATCCCGCGCCGGGACTCGAACTCGCCGCCCTGCGCGACGATACCGACAGCGCAAAATCGCGTCTGGCATTCATCGCCGCCACCCCCGGATTGGTCTCCGACGGGACGATCCTGCTCGACGGCGTCTGCGCCAAACTGGACGCCGTCACCTCCGGTGCGTTGCGCGGCGACGGCATACTGCGCCCCGCGGCGGTCGCCGACAGCGGCGCGGCGACGCTCTACGCCGAGGTGCTGAACATCTCCGGCGGCGGCGACGGCATCACCGCCGCGCAGCTCGACAAATTCGTCTCCGACGCCGCCGAGTTCCTCGAGTGGGCAAAACAGACCGAGCGTCCTAAGTTCCGCGACGCCGATCCGGAACCGTTCTACGCGGCGTTGGAGGCGATCCGGGACAAGGTGGACGAATTCTTCCGCTTCTGCGAACTCATCCGCCTCGACGCGGCTCACGAACGGCGTTTCATGCTCGATCCCGACAACCTGCCGCCGCTGGACCTCAAGGACGGCGACGCCGTTACCGAAACGCTGATGGAAGCTCCGCTCGCCCGTCCCTCCGCCGAAGCGCGGCTCGAACTCGGCGACGGCATCAATCCCGGATACCGGGATGCCGTCAAACACTTTGCGGAACTTTTCGGGATCGGCGAACTCACCCCCGAATCCTGGGCGGCGCTTCAAGCCGAACTCGTGCCCTACTCCGAGTATCTGGCGAAGGCGCAGGGCGACAACATCGGCCGCCTCGGCGAAGAAAAACTCGCCGCCTGCCTCGCCGACGGTCAACCGGAAAAACTGCACGAAATCTTCGCCGAAGACAGCAAGGTCGGCGGCGTGATCGAACAGCTGAAGTCGCTGGAAAAACTGATATTGTTCAAACAGTACCTGTGGCCGTTCGCCAACAACTTTGTCTGCTTCAAGGCGCTCTTCAGCGCGGACGAGACTTCGATGATCCAGGCCGGGCATCTGATCATGGACGGACGCACCTTCGCGCTCACCTTGTGGATAGACAGCATCGCCGCCCACAAGAGCATCGCCGTCAAGTCGCACCTGTGCCTGATCTATCTGGAACTCGTGACCGCGACGGGCGGCAAACGTTACCTCGCCACCGCCGTGACTGCCGGAGATCTGAAGCGGATCTATGTCGGGAAACCGGCTTTCTTCATCGACACCAAGGGCGTCCAGTACAACGGCCGGATCGTCGACCTGGTCGCCGGACCGATATCCTTCTGGCAGACGGTGATGGCGCCGTTCCGCCGTCTAGGAGAGATCATCGGCGGCAAGGCGCAGAAGTTCACCGACTTTTCCGCCACCGAAAAGGCGATGGGCGACCAGATCGGCTCCACCGCCGACCGGATCGCCGCCCCGGCGAAACCGGCGCCCGCTCCGGCGAAGAGCCCGGGGCTGTTGAGCAACAGTTCTATGCTGCTTCTCGCGGGAGGTCTGAGCATCGCCGCCCTCGGCGCCGCCGCCAGTTATGCGGCAAAGACCGTAGCGTCGATCGCCGCATCGGTGGCGGCGATGCCGCCGTGGCGGATCGCGATGTGGATCGCCATCATCGCGGCGATCATCTTCCTGCCGCTGGCGCTGCATGCGCTGATCCAGCTGCGCCGCCGGAATCTGACGTTGTTCCTTGAAGCGGCGGGCTGGGCGATCAACCTGCCGATGAAACTGAACGCCAAAGTGTCGCACTTCTTCACCTTCTTCGGGATCTATCCCGAGGACGCGAAGTTCAAGGTGCTGGATCTGGAAAACCGCGGCGGGTGCGGCAGCCGGAAGCGCGGCGGCAGAGGTCTGCGCATCGTGCTGGCGGTGGTGCTGATACTGCTGATCCTGTGCGGGATATACTGCCGGAAACACGGACTTCTGCGCTGTCCGTTCCGGTGTTCCGCCAAACCGGCGTGCGCCGCCGCCCCCGCAAAATGTGCTCCCGCAAAGCAGCCGCAAGCGGCAAAGCCCGCCCCGACCAAGCAGGAAGCCGCGGCAAAGCCCGCTGTCCCCGCGGAACCGCCGCAGCCGGCCAAGCCCGCTCCAGCCAAAACGGAAGCCGCGGCGAAGCCCGCCGCTGTCAAATGACCACTGTTATCGGATATACGGACCGGAGTTTCGGCACTCCGGTCTTTTTTTTCGCATTTTTCACCCGCCGGCGGCTTGAAAAGCACCGGATATGGTGGTATTTTATAAGACAATTTTATTGGATCCGGGATTGGTGCCGTATCGCAAATTCCACCGCTCGCGGGACTTGATCCGGGATCGAAAATATTCAAGCTTAGTTTGACCAGCACCGCTTGTTCGCCTTGCGCGAACGGGTAAGGGGGCGTAACGCTCGGCTTGGATTTTTAGTGTTTTGAGCCGTTTGGACAACCCAAAAAATTTGGAGAATCAGTAAATCATGAAAGTCAGAGCTTCGGTGAAACGCAGATGCGAGTTCTGCCAGGTCATCAAACGCAACGGGACGATCCGCATCATCTGCTCCCGCGACCCGCGCCACAAGCAGCGGCAGGGGTAAGAAACGCCATCAACAGGGATTTTTAACCAAAAGAACATATCTTTACTCAAGGACAAGTTGAAACATGCCGAGAATCATTGGTGTTGACATCCCCGGTAACAAGCGCGTCGAATACGCGTTGCGTTACATCTACGGGATCGGACCGGCCAAAGCGCTGGAGATCATCGAAAAAACCGGTATCGACCGCGACCTCAAGGCGGCGGACCTCAGTCAGGAACAGATATCCAGCATCACCAAGATACTGCAGAACGACATGCTCGTCGAGGGCGATCTGCGCCGCAGCGTCGCCGCCGATATCCGCCGTCTGCAGCAGATCAACAGCTATCGCGGGATCCGTCACCGCCGCGGGCTCCCGGTCCGGGGGCAGCGCACCAAGACCAACGCCCGCACCCGCAAGGGCAAGAAGATCACGATCGGCGCCATCCGCGACAAAACCCAACGCCGTCTGGCCGCCAAGGCTTGATGTCGCCGCATAACGTTGGTAAGTACGAAACCGAAAGCAAGTTGAAAGTATTACGATCATGGCTGAAGAAGAAGTGAAAAATCTCGAAGCAGCTGCCCCGGAACAGCAGCCCGCCGATGCGGCGGCCGCCCCGAAACAGCGTACGAAAAGCGGACGCCACATCCCCAGCGGGATCGCTTATGTGCTGGCGACCTTCAACAATACCAAAGTCACCTTCACCGATCTGCACGGTAACGTGCTGTGCTGGTCCACCGGCGGCAAGAACGGTTTCAAGGGCTCCCGCAAGAGCACCGCGTACGCCGCGCAGGTCATCGCCGGCGACGCCGCCAAAAAGGCCCAGCTTCTCGGCATGAAGGAAGTCGAAGTGCGCATCAAGGGTCCCGGCGCCGGACGCGAGTCCGCCGTCCGCGGGATCGCCGCCACCGGCATGGAAGTCACGGTGATCAAGGACATCACCCCCGTGCCGCACAACGGTTGCCGTCCTCCGAAGCGCCGTCGCGTCTGACGACGGGGCTCCAATCCCGCCGCTGCCGGAAAAGCGAGCGGGAACGTCTTGAACGTATGGCAAAGATGCCCCATCGGGGCACAGCAATTTTTGGAGGAAAATAGTTATGAGTGCTGCAATCGGATTCCCGATGCCCAAGTCGATCGTGTGGGACGAAGCCACCATGACCGATACCTATGCGCGTTGCACCGCGCAGCCGTTCCAGAGCGGATTCGGTCATACGCTCGGCAACTCGTTGCGCAGAGTTTTGTTGTCGTCGCTCAACGGAGCGGCGATCTCGTCCGTCCGCATCGACGGTGCGAAACACGAGTTCGATTCGTTGGACAATGTAGTCGAAGATGTGGCGGAGATCGTGCTCAACCTCAAGAAGGTTAGACTCAACCTTTACTCCGACGAACCCAAAAAACTGGAAATCCGCAAGGACAAGGCCGGTAAAGTCACCGCCGCCGACATCATCTGCGACAGCAACGTCGAAGTGCTGAATCCGGATCAGTTGATCTGCACCCTCGACAAGTCGCAGCCGTTCCGCGCGGAGATCGAGGTCGCCTACGGCAAGGGATACCTGCCGGCGGAAAAGCACCCCGAATCCCGCGAGATCGGCGTGATCCCGGTCGACTGCCTCTTCAGCCCCGTCACCCGCGTCAACTATCAGGTCGGTGCGGCGCGCGTCGGCGAAGAGACCGAAATGGACAGTCTGGAATTGGAGATCTGGACCGACGGACGGATCTCCCCCCGCAACGCCCTCGAAGAAGCCGCGCGCATCCTGCGCGATCATCTGCAGCCCTTCATGGGCTCCAAGGTCGCCGGAACGCCCCGCGAGCCCTTCGACCCCGAAGAGGCGAAGCTCTTCAAGCTCCTGTCGCACGACGTGGAGACCCTCGATTTGTCGGTCCGGGCGATGAACTGCCTCAACAGCGCCAACATCAAATTGATCGGCGAGCTGTGCACCAAGACCGAAAGCCGGATGCTCAAATATCGCAACTTCGGCAAAAAATCGCTGGATGAGATCAAGGAAAAAGTTGAAAAACTCGGTTTGGAACTGGGGATGAACCTCAGCGACCGGCTGATGGCGGCGTTGGAACAGGAATCCGCCCGGGTCAGAGCCGAGGAAGAGGAGAGTAAGTAATCATGCGTCATAGAGTTGATACCTTCAAAATCGGTCGTTCCGGATCCCACCGCCGGGCGATGCTGGCGAATATGGCTTCGAGTCTGTTCGAGCACGGCAAGATCGAGACCACCCTCGTCAAGGCGAAGGAACTCCGCCGTTTCGCGGAAAAACTCATCACCATCGCCAAGAAGAACGATCTTCACCGCCGCCGGATCGCGGTTTCGCGTCTCCGCGACAAGGCCGTGACCAAGAAACTCTTCGACGAGATCGCTCCCGGTTATGCCGAACGTCTGGGCGGTTACACCCGCATCCTCAAACTGGCGCAGCGGCGCGGCGATGCCGCCGAGATGTGCATAATCATGCTCGTCGAGGCCGGAGCTCCCGAAAAGAAGGCCGCCAAGCCCGAAGCCGAAAAGGCCGAAAAGGCGGATGAACAGAAGTAATCATTCTTCCGTAATCGCTTCGATATAAAAGGGCTGCTGCAAAAATTTGCGGCAGCCCTTTTTCTGTAGTTGCGCACCGACGCGAAAAAAACCGCCGCCCGGATCCGGGCGACGGTCCAATGCCGCATTGCCGCGGTCGAAAGCGTACCGCCTTCGACTGCATGCGGATTACTACGCTATGTAAGCTAGATTACGAATATAATAACTGTTGGTACCGCTGGCAGCGGCTTCGATCTTGAGGTATTTCACATCCGGCGAGATTCCAAAGAAAGTACGTGAGTTCTTGTCGGGATCCTCGTTGGCGGTGATGGTGAACGAAGACGCGATCGTTTCCTCCGCCTTGGCGTTGTAGGTGCTGCATTTGATCGCGTTTTTGTCGCCGTCATAGAAACTCGCTTTGATCTTGCCGCGTTCCATATAGATGACCAGATTTTCAACATCTCCCAAGTTGTAATAGTCGACCTTGTCATAAGAGCTGTTCACCGCAGTCATGATATAATCGGGCGCTGCGGTGGCGTTGCTCCACTTGTTGTTGCCGGTATCCATGATGTTGTCAATCAGCACCTCCTGGACCTTGGTCTTTTTGCCCGCCGCGTTGATCCCGCGGAACTCGATGAGCTCGCAACTCTTAAGGGTAAGCGGTTTGGTGTAATTCTTCCAAGAATAACCGCAATCCAACGAATACTGTTTTTTGGTGCAGTCGGAACTGAACGTAGCAGTAACCGTAACGCTGCCGCTGGTAAACTTGGTGTTGCTCACTTTCACGCTGACCGTCAGCGTGGGCTTGGTGATATTGCTGACCTTGTAACTCTTGACGTTGGAAACATTGCCCGCCGCATCGATGCCGCGGAAGTAATAGGTCCCGTTGCTGCTGACGCTTATCGCCTTCGAGTAGGTCTTCCACGTCTTATTGTCGACGGAATACTGTTTCTTGGCGCTGTCCTTCGAGAAGGTGGCCGTAAGCGTCACGGGCTTTTTCGTCTTGCTGGTCGTGCTCGCCTTGACCGTCGGCGCCGCGGGGGCGACCCGGTCGATGTTCGAGACCTTGATGCTCTTGACCGTGGAGACATTGCCCGCCGCGTCGATGCCGCGGAAGTAGTAAGTTCCGTTCTTGGTGACGCTCAACCCATCGCCGTAGGTCTTCCACGTCTTCTTGTCAGTCGAATACTGTTTCTTGGAACTGTCCTTCGAGAAGGTTGCCGTGATGGTCACGCTGCGGGCCGCCTTGGCGGTGTTCAACTTGAGCGTAGGCGCATTGGGCGCGACCGTGTCGATATTGGTGACCTTGCAGGTGGCCACGGCAGACGCTTTTTTGTTCTTGTCGAGACTGCGGAAATAGTAGGTCCCGTTCTTGCTGACAGTTATCGCCTTCGAGTAGGTCTTCCACGTCTTGTTGTCGGT
>CACZPY010000298.1 GCA_902783135.1 uncultured bacterium | reverse complement strand
CGTCTTGACCGCGCTTGTGACTGTACCGAAACCGCCCGCGTAGGCGTTGCCGGCGAGTTCGCCGCCCGCCAGTTCGAAGTTGACCGCTTTCACGGATCCGCCCGCCGCCGCGCCCGCCGCGAGGTTGCGGATCGAGCCGTTGGTCAGTTTCAGGTTCACCGCTCCCGCGAAGTTCTGGTTCGCCGCCGCGCCGTAGAGCGCCTTGCCCTCGCCCACCGTCGCGCCGTCGATCTCGAGCCACGCGTTGCCGGTCGTCATGCCGTCGGCGAGGTAGACCGAACTTGCAACCGTGGTGCTCTGCGTCCACTTCGCCTCGCGGTCGCTGCCGTTCAGCGCCGTGCCGCTCGTGGCGAGCGCCGCCGCGTTGTCCACCGTCGCGATGACGTGCGCCGCATCGGTAACGTTCATGAAGGTCTGGCTGTTCGTGCGGACATCCGACCACAGAAGGTTCTTGAACGGGTCGGTGACCTTCGTCATGCCGCCATTGGCGAGAGAATAGGAGTTGCCGCCGAGCACGAAGGTGAAGTTCAGATCGCTCCCGGCATCCGAGGCGCTCACGATCTTGTAGGAGTTGCCCGCCGCGGCGTTTTCGTCCGCGATCACGAGTTTCGTGGCGCTGGCGATGCCCGCGAGACGCCGTTTCATGTAGAAGTTCGTGACATTAGCCGCGCCGTTGAGATCGATCGTGAAGGTGCCGGTGATGCCGCTGACGCCCGCGTAGACCTGATCGGTCAGCGAGCCGCCCGCGAGAATGGTGAGGTTGTCGACATGGGCGGAGGCGACGCCCAGCGTCACGATGCCGCCGTTGCCGATCACGAGATTCGAACACGTCGCCGCCGTGTTGAAATAATACATCGTTCCGCCCGACAGGAAAGTCGCGCCGTCCACGGTGCCGCCGTATGCCAGGAGATAGCCCATGGAGGTGAAGACGGCGTTGCTGAGCACCGCGCCGCTGGAGATGTACACCCGCCCGCTGTTCGTGACGTCGATGTCCTCCGCGACGCCGCCCGAGGCGTACAGATAATCGCCGTTGCCGGCGAACGACGCGTTGCTCACTCTTCCGCCGTCATAGAGATACAGCTTTTTGACGCCGCCGCTGAAGGTCGCATCGTTCAACGTGCCGCCGTCGTAGACCAGCACCGAACCGCTGGTGACGACGTCGAGGCCGTTCATCGTGTCCGCTTTTTCGATGAGTCCCATCGTCTCGCCGCCGTAGTAGATCGCCTTGTCGCGGTCGAGCTGAGTGACGGTCGCGCCCTCGCTTTGGGTCACCGTGCCGCTCCACGCGGTCGGCAGCCACGCCAGTGACGCGATCCCGGCGGCCTGAACGTCCAGCGTGCCGCCCTTGTTGACGAGGATGTTTTCCGCCGTGCCGGAAGTGACGGTGACTTTGCCGCCCGAGCCGACGAAGGCGTCCGTGAGCTTGTTGTTCGCCCCCGCCATGGTGAGCAGCGCCGCGGCTCCGCCGCGCTGACCCGAGATCACCGCGCCGCTGACCTTGACCGAGAGGCGGATGCCCACCCGGGCGCCGTCGAGGATGGTGAGGTTGTTGGCGCTGCCGCGAGCATATTCGATGTAGGCGAAGTTCTTGGCGGTGACGTCATTGAGATACACGTCGCCGTTACCGCCCGCCGAGACGAAGCAAACGAGATTGCTGGAGGTCGTCGCGTCGGTGGTGAAGGTAACGCCGTTGACCGTGTCCGCGTAAGTGAGGTTGACGTACAGCCGGTCGGTGGTGTTCGAGCCGCCCTGCACCGTGCCGCGCGTCCAGGTGGCGGATTCGAGCCGGATGAAGTTGCTGGTCGCGCCGTTGCGGATGTCCATATCGTAGATATCGGCGTTCTTGGCGGAAACGACGGCGACGCCCGCGCCGCTGGACATCGGGGTGATCGTCGCACCGGAGATCACCGTGCGGCTGTCGGAGGTGCCGTTCACATAAAATTTGCCGCCCTCGGCGACGGTGAGGTCGTTGAGCTCGATCCCCGCGCCGTTGGCGGAGAAGGTGCCGCCGGAAAGTACGGTCGCGCCGCTCACCGCACCCGCGTTGACGGTCAGTTTGCCGCCGGAGCCGATAACTGCGTCGGTCATGCGGTTGGTCGAGATGTTCATCGTCGCCGCCGCCTGCACGCCGTTGCGCACGCCGGAGATCGTGATCCCGGAAACGACCGCGGTCGCCCGCTGGTACATGTAGCCGCCGTCGAGGATGCTGAGATTTCTCGCCACGCCGCGCGCATACTCGAGATAGGCGAAGTTTTTGACCGTGACGTCGTTGAGGTAGATTCCGCCGTTCCCGCCCGCCGAAACGAGGCAGATGCCGGTCGCGGATTCGGTCGCTTCGGTCGTGAAGGTAACGTTGTTCGCCGTAACGTAATAGTCGAAATTGACGTAAAGCCGGTCGGTAGAATTGGCGCCGCCCTGCACCGTGCCGTTCGTCCAGGTGGCGCGCTTGACCGTCATCGAGTTGGCGGTGGCGCCGTTATTGACGTTCATGTCGAAGACCGTCGCCCGGTCGATGAGCGCGTAGTTGCTGTTGCCGCCCGTCGGGGTGATGTTCGCGCCGGAGATGAGCGCTCCGGAGAGGTTGCCGCCCGAGACGTAGAACCTGCCGCCCTCCTCGACCGTGAAGTCCTTCACGACCGCGGTGTCGCCGGTCATGGTGAAAACACCGCCGTCAAGGACTTTGACCGTCTGACCGACGCCGCCGTCGAGGATGACCATCGAAGCCCCGCTGGAGACGAGCGCGCCGCTCGCGTAAGCCCCGGCGCTCACGCCCATCGAGCCGCCGTGGATCTCCGCACCATAGGCGCTGCCGCCGTCCTTGACCTCCAAGAAGCCCCCGGCGTACACGTCGGTGTCGCTGGCGGTCTTGTAGACGTTCGCCCGGCCGCCCTCGGAAACGACGGTGTCGTAAGTCGTGCCGCGGATCTGCAAGGTCGCCTTGCCTTCCGCGACGCCCGCGCCGCCGACGGTGATCTCGCGCCCGACGGTGTTTTCCTCCGTCATGCCGATGTTGCCGCTTTCGAGGATCGTCGTCTGACTGACCAGCGAATCGCCATAGGTGTAAATGCGGGTGCCGCTCGTGAGGCTGGCGTCGAGAACCGTGATGCCGTCACCGACGCAGAAGCGGTAGGGATCGGTGCTGCTCACGCCCGAAAGCACGCCGCCCGCCGTCGTCGCACCGTGGATGACGTTGCCGTTCCAGTAGAGGGTATCCGCCGCGATCTCGGTGGCGTTACCCTTGAGTTGGAGTCCGCTGCCCGTAGCGGTTTCCAGATTGACCGTCGCGCCCGCCTCGGTCCTGAGGTTTTCGGCGATCGCGCCGAAGGTGCCGTTGACGACCGCGCCGTTCTTGATCGTGCCGCCAGCCAGCGTGCCGCCGGCCATGATCGTTATGACGTCGCCGTTCTCCGCAACGATGCCGGTACTGGTCACTCCGCTCGAAATGATGATCTCCGCCATATCGAAACCCCTTTCCCTGAAAAAGTGTTGTTTGCCCTGATTTTCCGCGGCGCCGTCTTCCCCGGACAGCCCTGCGCGAAAAAAGCCTCGCCGCACCATGCGGCCGAATTTTGTCCCATATATATTATACCGAATATTTTCGAAAGTGACAACAGCCAAAAATGACATTTTTTTGATATTAATAGCACTTTTTCAAGAACACTGCACCGTCGAACGTCCGCTTCGGAGGAAACGCCGTGCCGGTATTTGCAAATCTCCGATACGATGATATAGTAACCGGCGCAAGGGGCGAAACGCCCGGTCAAAGCAAAAACGAGGTCATACGATGCTGAACATTGATTGGAAAAAAGGCTGTGCCGCCAACGGAACGGCAAAAAAATGCGTGAAGATCGTCATCACCGGCGACTGGGTGCCCTGCTGGAGCGCCGAGGTGTCGCCCTACGACAAACTGATGGCGGAACAGCCGGAAAAGTGTTACGGCGGCACCCTCGACGTGATAAGAAACGCCGACCTGCGCATCGTGAACCTCGAATGCGTCCTCAACGGCAAAACGCCCGTCATCAAGGGCGGTCCGTGCCTTTCCGCGCGCGAGTGCCACCTGCCGAGCCTGACCGCTCCCGGTTTTCAGGTCGCCGCACTGGCTAACAACCACAGCTGCGACTTCGGCGCCGACGGACTCGCCGGAACGATGAAAACGCTGGAGCGCCTCGGCATCCGGCACTTGGGCGCCGGGATGGACGCCGACGAGGCGTGGCGGCCGTTCGCGTACGAGGTCGGCGGCGTCCGCATCGGACTCGTGAACTTCACCGAGGGGCACGACCTCATCGCCGCGGCTCCGGGCAAACCCGGCGTCGCCGGATGGGAACTCGAACGCGCGAAGCGTAACATCCGCGAACTCAGGAAGAGCTGCGATATCGTGATCGTGATCCCGCACGGCGGCATCGAATTCGCCGCGCATCCCTCGAAGTATTGCGTCGACACTTACCGGGCGCTCGCCGCCGAGCATCCCGACGCGATCGTCGCCCACCATCCGCACGTGCCGCAGGGTTTGGAAATTCACGACGGCGTGCCGATCTTCTACAGCCTCGGCAACTACATGTTCTACATGGGCGTTCCCAGTTTTTACGCGGTGAAACACCCGCTCCACTACCGGCGGCACGGTTATCTCGCCGAATTGGAGGTCGCCAAAGACGGCCTGCACGGGTTCAGGATCCACCCGTACCGGCTGAACGACGACGGCGCGGAACTGCTTGACGGCGCGGCGAAAAGCGAAATGCTGGAAACGCTGCGGCACCTCTCCGCCGACCTCGAACCCGATCCGTACGCGGGCTTCCACGCGCTGTTGAAGGAGCACTGGCAGAGCGGCTTCCTCAAGTGGCACATCGGGCAGGTCGTGGCGGCGTTCGACAAAAATCCCCGTTACGCGGCGGCGCTGATACGCAACCGGATGACCACTTTGCAGCACACCGGATTGTATCTGCCGTTGTGCGAACGCGCGGTGAAGGGGACTATCGACGACGCCCCCGACGCGATGGTGGAGATCGAAAAAGAGTACATGAACCGCCCGCTTGTGGACAAATAGAAAGATCATGGGAAACGTCTGGTACTCGCAGCCCCGGATACTATTTTTCCGCGTCCGGGATTTCGAGAACACGTGGACCGAGCATCCGCACTCCGCCATTCACAACGAGTTGCTCTATGTGCTGGAGGGGAAGTTCATGCTGGAGTTCCACGACGGTTCGCGCTTCCCCGCGGGCGCGGGGGACTTTCTGATGGTGCGGTCCCGGGAGATGCACCGCGACGTCTTCGATCCCTCGCGCGGACTGCGGGTCCTGATCGTCCAATTTCTGTGGGACGGCGCGGATGAATTCTTCGAGCTGGTCAACAACCATACGCTTCGCGAACTCGATTTCACCACCCGGTCGGAGATCACGCGCCGGATCAACTTCATGTACGACAAGTGGGACTCGGGCGAATTCGACCTCTTCAGCATGAACGTCCAGCTCCACGGACTGCTGACGCTTTTCTACCTTTCCGCGGAACGCTCCCGCCTCCGGTCGGCGGAGACGCCCGAACTCAAGTTCGCCCGCCCGGATATGATGCGGCAGGTCAAGTTCTACCTGACGCAGAACTACGCCTCGCCGGTCACGCTGGCACAGCTCGCGTCGCGCTTCGAGATCAGCTCGGCGAATTTGTCGCGGCTGTTCCGGCACGAGTTCGGCGTGGGGTTCAGCCGCTACCTCACGACGTTGCGGCTGGAATCGGCAGTGGCGCTTTTGAACAGCACCAATCTGCCAGTCTCCGAAGTGGCGCTGCGGTGCGGCTTCAGCACCAGCGGCTACTTCATCAGGATCTTCCGCCGGCACTTCGGCGTCACCCCCAAGGACTACCGACGCCGCGAGCGCCGGGACGAGGAACGGCCCGGCAGACCGCCGGAAGACGACCGATTTGACTTTTGAGACCCGACAGGTTATGTTAATTTTTAATGTGATCCGGATCTGCCCGGTCATAACCAGAAAAAAAGGAGTTGTTTCGTCATGTTCAGGAAGTCTTTTCTCGTCGCCGCCATGCTCTTCGCGTTTGCCGCCGCGTCCTTCGCCGCGGATATCGTGACGCTGGACCTCAACTATTGGTGCCGCGGCAACCTCAAACTGCTCAGCAAGCTGCCCGACGGCATCACGATGAGCGCCAGAAGGAATTACAGCCAGAAAAAGTTCGCCCACATCTGCCTCTACACGGTCAAGATCGACTTGGACAAGGTGCAGGAGTTCGAACTGGAACTCGAAGTCGTCGACACCGGAGACAAGGATAGCGCCAAGCTCAATCCGTCGCTGTCCACGCCGAAGGGAAAGGTCATCGAATGTCTGGATTTCGAAACGTGCGACGAACGTTCCTCCAAGGTGCCGTGCAAGATCAGCAAGTGGACGGGAATGCAGTCCGTCATGGTGACCAAGGGCGAAAAGATCACCATCAAGGGCAAACTCGCCAAAGTCGCCGCGGAGTGATCGGCGGCGAAGTGATCTTTTCGCAGGGCGGAGCGCCGAACCGCGCTCTTGCCGGGCAGTCATAAAGAAACTGGAGCACGACGCGGTCGGTCCGCGCCGTGCTCTTTTTTCAGCGTGCGGAGCGGTATTCCATGCACAACTGCCGGGGCGTTTTCCCGTAGTATTTGCGGATCACCCCGTTCAGGTGGGTCACGTTCTTCATGCCGACGTCGTCGGCGATCTCCTTCAGGTTCATTTTGCTGTAAGTGAACAAATAGAGTATTTTGGTCAGCCGCTTGCGGATGCGGTACTCGCGCGGGGTCATCTTGTAGCGTTCGACGAAACGCTGCCGCAAAAGATCGCGGTTTTCGCCGAGTTCGCGGCAGTGCGTCAGTATCGATTTTTCGCAGCGGTCGTCGTCGTCGAGACGCTTGCGGAAAAGTTCCACCGCGTCGTCGCGCTCCGTCATCGGCTTCCGGAGGAACCGCAGAAAAAGTTCGCCGGTCATTATTTCGGCGGCGAGGCGGTTGCCGGGCAGCGCGCTGTTGAACAGTTCCATGATCTCTTCGAAGCGGCGGCGCAGAAACGCCGCCTCCGGCGCGGAAAGATCGACGGCGCCCGGTATTTTGAGTTCCACCCCGCCGTAGTTCAGAAAATACGCCGCAGCGCCGCAATCGTAACGCAGTCCGTCCCAGTCCAATATGACGACGTAATTTTCCCGCTCCTCCCCGTACTCGAAATCGACCACCACCCCCGGCACACACACGCTCAACTGCGGGATCTCCGGCTCCCGGCCGATGTCGAAACTGCGGATCATGCGGCCGTCGGGGGCGTACTCGGTGCGGCGGATCGATCCCCTCAGCGACAGCGCTATCCACGGGTGTTCCACGATCTGACGCGCCTTCTGCGCGAAACGGTAAACTCCGGCGTTGATTATCTCGGGCAGATCCATGATTATAGCAAAAATATAAGTTTTTTGGTATTTCTTGTGATATTTCGTTTCATAATAGATATGCAAACTTCGAAAAATCAAGTTATATTCTGCGGTGTACACGAAAAAAATCGGGGTCGTTCCCGTCAAACGGAAAGGGATCATATCATGGAAAAGAAGATTCGTCTGGGAGTGTTCGGAGCCGGGCGCGGCGCCTACCTCGCCGCCATCGCCGCCAACGCGGGGTTCGAGTTGGTCGCGCTCTGCGACATTTCCCCGCTCATGTGCGAGCACGCCAAACGCAAACTCGGTGCGGCGGGCGACAAGATCACCTGTTACTCCGACTACGACAAGTTCCTCGAACACGACTTCGACGCGGTGCTGATCGCCAACTACGCCACCCAGCACGCCCCCGCCGCGATCAAGGCGCTCAAGGCGGACAAGCACGTGATGAGCGAGTGCATGGCGTTCTTCACGATGGGCGAGGCGCTGGAACTCGTCGAGGCGGTCGAACAGAGCGACCGCGTCTACTACTTCGCCGAAAACTACCCCTACTCGGTGCGCAATCTCGAAATGACCCGCCGCTTCCGCTCCGGCGAGATGGGCAAGTTCATCTACGGCGAGGCCGAGTACATCCACCCGACCGACGCCAGGGAGCGCGCCGAACTCACGAGCGGTCCCGACCACTGGAGAGCGTGGCTCCCCATAACCTACTACTGCACCCACAGCATGGGTCCCGTCATGCGGATCACCGGCACCCGTCCTGTACGGGTCAACGGCTTCGTGGTGCCGCACGACTTCGACGACAAAAACATGCACGGCGGCAGCATCAAGGTCGATGACACCATGAGCATCCTGATGTGTCAGATGGACAACGGGGCGATCGTCAAGATCATGCCCTGCGCCAAGTTGCGGGACCACGGCAACCGCGTCCGCATCTGCGGCAACCAGGGAGTCATGGAGTGGACGCAGGCGGACGACAAACTGCTCCGCGTCCGCAAGATGAAGTACGACCGAGCCCCCGAGGAGCCGGAGCACGTCTTCTACCGCCCGCAGTTCCCGGCGGGATATCAGGATGCGGGCAAGGCGGGGCACGGCGGCGGCGACTATTTCACGTCGCGCTACTTCGCCGCGGCGATCCGCGGCGAGATCGAGCCGGATATAAACGTCTATCAGGCGGTGGACATGACTTCAATCGGCATCCTGGGCTACAGGTCGGCGCTGGAGCACGGCACTCCGCAGGAGGTGGTGGACTTCCGCGACAAGGCCGCTCGCGAAAAATTCCGCGGCGACAACTGGAACCCCGATCCGGCGCGTCCCTGCGCGAACAAGCCGTTACCGAGCGTGCTCGGCAAGATCGATATCCCGCCCGAGGAGCTGGCGAAGTTCCGCGAACTCCGCGCCGAATACGAAAAGTCGCTGGAAAACGACTGACCGCAATCAGAAGGATACGCACATGAGCATCGACATCCGCCGTTCGCTGACCGACATCGCGGGGGAAGCGTACATCGACGCGGTCTGCCGCGCCGCCGCTGCGCTCGGTCTCGGCGACTACTCCGGGCTCCGGAAGATCGCGGACGCCCCGGTCGACTTCTTCCCCGAGGATTTCGCCGGACGTTCCGAAGCGCTGACGCTCCGCTGCGGCGAAAAGATCACGGACGGGCTCGCCGACTCCTTCCCCGGCGCGCCGACCGACGCGTTCAAGAGGGCGTTTCACCGCGAAAGCGCGCCATTGTGCGGGCTCGGCACGGTGCGGATCGGCGAAAACGGCAAGATCGCCTTCATCGGCAAAAGCGAACACTATCAGGCATCACTGGGGCACAACTTTCCCGGCTACCGGCTGCTCGCCCACGCCGTGAAACTCGGCATCACGAATCAGACGCACAACAACACGCGCGGCTATCTGACGCGGCGGTTGGAGCGCGAACTCGTGCGCACGGCGAACGGCATCGCCCCCGGCGACGACGCGGCGCTGGAGGCGGTGCTGCGTTCCACCGAACCGCATGTGCTGAACCGCGTGGTCAATCTGGAGACGGGGTCGCTCGCCTGCGAAGCCGCCTTCAAGATGGCGCTCGCGCGCTTCTACCGGCTGCAGAAGGATTTCATGACACCCAAGTACGCAGGGCGCATCCCCGTCTTCGTCGTGATGGCGGACAACGATGGCGGCAGCACCGCGAACTACCACGGCACGACGATATTCACGCAGATGCACCGCGGTTTGTGGCCCGAACTGGCGCAGGCGGCGGAAGCGGCGGGGCTGTTCAAGGTCGTCCCCTGCCCGATCAACGATGCGGAGGCGTTTCGGAACATCGTCGGACGCTACGACACGGGCAAGTACAAGATCGCGCTCTTTTCTCACGAACTCGTACTGATGAACTATGCGGGGATCCGCCTCGACGACGCCTTCGTCGCCGCGGCGCACGCGCTGTGCGACGCGCACGACATCCCGGTCTTGGTGGACGAGATCCAATCCTGCATGTGGTCGCCGGAAATATTCCTGTTCCGCGAGTACAAGTGCCGTCCGGACTTCGTCTCGGTCGGCAAGGGGTTCCCCGGCGGGCAGTACCCGGCGAGCCGGATCCTCACGACCGCGCCGATGGACAATCTGAATCTCTTCGGCGCGCTCGTCACCAACGGGCAGGAGGAGCTGGCGAGCCTCGCCAATCTGATCACGCTCGAATTCGCCCGCGCCAACGCGGAGGAGACGGGAAAACTCGAAAAACTCTGGCGGAGCAAGGTCGCCGCGGCGGTCGCCGCGTATCCGCAGTTAGTCGCCAGAGTCGAGGGACAGGGGCTCTTGACGAGCATCATCTTCCACGAGCGCGAGTGCGCGGAGCGTTTCAGTTCCATCCTCGCGCATGAAAAATCCATCGACGTCAGCGTACAGACCTACAAGCCGGACTGTCCCAAGGCGGCGCTGCTGAAACCGCCGCTCATCACCTCGGCGCGGAGCGCGGAGTTCGTCGCCGCGCGGATAGGCGAGGCATTGGCGGAGACGGCGAAATGAACTTCATCGGCTTGGACTTGGGGACCGGCGCCGTCAAGGGCGTGTTGTGGGACGGCGGCAAGGTCGTCGCCGAAGCATCGGTCGAAGTGGAGTTCATCCGCGAGGGCGACGCGGTGGAGATCGACCCGGACGCGTACCGCGACGATGTGCTGGGGCTGATCCGCCGTCTCGCGGCGGCGGGCGACGCTCCCGTGGCGGGGATCGCGATGTGCGCCGCGAGCGGCAACACGCTCGTCACCGGCGCGGACGGCACGCCGCGCACCCGGATCGTGAGCTGGCTGGACAACCGGAAGGAGCCGTCGCCGGACGAAAACATCCACGAGGTCGTCGGCTGGCCGTGGCCGCAGGGCTTCCCCTTCGCGCATCTGCTGCGGATGCGCCGCGAAACTCCGGAAGTCTTCGCGCCGGGATTCCGCGTCTGCATGAACAACGACTATATCCAGTTTCTGCTCTGCGGCGAATTCGCGCTCGACCACTCGTCGGCGACGCCGTATTATTTGCAGGATCAGAAAAACTTCCGTTATCACCGCCCGTATCTGAAGATGCTCGGTTTGCGCGAGGAGCAGCTGTCGCGCCTCGTGCCCTCCGGGACCGTGATCGGCACGCTGCGGCCGGTTGTGGCGGCGGGCAACCTCACTCCGGAGACGCGGATCGTCGCGGGCTCCTTCGACCACCCCTCCGCCGCGCGCGCCTGCGGGATCTTCCGCGAGGACGAGATGCTGTTGTCGTGCGGCACGAGCTGGGTCGGGTTCCGCCCGGTGCGGGAGCGGAGGATCGTCCCCGGTTCTCTCGCCGACCCGTATCTGTGCTTCGAAGGCGGCAACTGGGGCGAGATCCGGTCGTGGGGCAAGGTCGGGCTGACGCTCGAAGCGTGGATCGTCGAACGCTACGGCGACGCGCCCGACCGCTACCGGCGCTTCGGTGACGAAGCGCTGGCATCCGACGGTCCGGCGAGGACCAAGATGATCGATACGGTCAAAACCTTCCGCGCCAAAGCCTTCCCGGAGGCGCGCTTTGCGCGGATCGTGCTCGCGGGCGGTCCCTCGGAGTCCCCGGCGTGGCGCAAATTCCTCGCCGAAAGTTGGCAGTGCCGGATCGAACTATCGCCATACAAAAAATACACCGGCGCCGTCGGCGCCGCGATGCTGGCAAAGAAAGGTTGCGAAAAATGAACGGGATCGTCACCGATTACGAGCGGCAGGTATTCGCGGAGGAATTTTCCGGCAGAGTGCCCCGGAAGATCTTCGACTCGCATGTGCACATCGTGCTCAGGCGCAGTTATCCCGCGGACCGCGGAACGGAGAGCATCGACTATCTCGCACCCCACGGCGGGGAGTTCTCGGTGCAGAGGTTTTTCGAGGTCTACGAGGAACTGCTGCCAGGGGTGGAAATGTCGCTCGCGGGATTCGGGATGCCCGCGATGCACGTCGACCGGAGCGACGCCGCGGACTTCGGAACGGATAACGAACGGGTCTTCGGGCTGCGGCTCCTGAGCGCCTACGATACCGTGGAACAGATCGAAGCGGACATCCGCAAGCACCGCCTCGCCGGGGTCAAACCCTACGCCAACATGGCGCTCAAGACGCCGGGACGCGAGGTGGAACTCCTCGATTTCTTCACGCCGGAGCAGTTGGAGATGCTGAATCGCCTGAAGCTGATCGCCGTGGTGCACATCCCGCGTGCGATGCGCCTCGAGGACCCGCTGAACCGCAAGCAGATGAAATACCTCTGCGAAAAGTACCCGGACGCGACCTTCGTCTTCGCCCACATCGGCCGCGCCTACTATCAGAGGTGCGCGACGAAGTACGTCGACGAGTTCGTCGAGTTCCCCAACGCCTACTGGGACACCGCGATGATCAACCACGAAGGGGTGCTCCGGTACACCTTCGACCACTTCCCGGCGGAGCGGATACTTTTCGGCACCGACGCGCCGATATCCTTCATCCGCGGCAAGTCGGTCGAGATCAACCACCAGTACGCCTACGTGATGCCGGAAAACTACGACTTCGGCACCACGCTGATCGACACCACGGGCAAGATCAGGTACGTGCCGTTCCTCTACGAACAGCTGCGGAGCGTGCTCGCGCTGGATCTGCCGCGCCGGACGCTCGAAGACTTCTTCTTCGGCAGCGCGCACCGGCTTTACACCACCACCGTCGAAAGGATCCACGGGAAATGAAGATCGCCCTTTTGCCGCTGTACATCCAGCTTTACGAGGAATGCGCCCCCGCGAACCACGCTCCCGCGCAGGCTGCCGTCGACCGCGCCGCCGAGGCGCTGCGGAAGTGCGGTTTCGAGGTCGAAAGCGCGCCGCTCTGCCGCGTCGCCCCGGAGTTCGAGGCGGCGGTAAGAAGATTCGAAAGTGCGGGATGCCGGGTGCTCGTGACTTTGCACGCGGCTTACTCGCCGTCGCTCGAAGCCGTCGGCGCGCTGACGGGGACCCGAATGCCGATCGTCGTCTGCGACACCACGCCGGATGCGGAGTTCGGCTTCGACTTCGGCGGCAAACTGATGCTGAACCACGGCATCCACGGCGTTCAGGATATGTGCAACCTGCTGCTGCGGCACAAAAAGCCGTTCCTGATCCGCGCCGGTCACATCGACGATGTAAAATTCATGGCGAGGATGAAACAGGCGGTCCTCGCCGCCGCCGCCGCTTACAAACTCGCGCACGCGCGTGTCGGCAGCGTCGGCGGGGTCTTTGCCGGCATGGGCGACTTCCAGGTGCCGGAGGGGACCTTCGGCATGACGGTCGTGCCCTACGCGGATTCGCCCCGCTTCGCCCCCTCCGCCGCCGAAGTCGCCGACGAGATGGCGGCAGACCGCCGGAACTTCGCGGTGTCGCCGGAACTGACGGAGGAAGTGCACCGCCGGACCACGGAGTGCGGGCTCAAGTTACGCAAGTGGATCGAAGCGGAAAAACTCGACAGCTGTACCGTGAACTTTCTCGGCAGACCCTGCGACCTCGGCTTCCCGAGCATCCCGTTCCTCGAGTGTTCCAAGGCGATGGCGCGCGGCATCGGCTACGCGGGCGAAGGCGACGTGCTGACCGCCGCCTTCAGCGGAGCGCTGATGACGATGTTTCCGCACACGACCTTTTCCGAGATGTTCTGCCCCGACTGGACGGGCAACCGCATCTTCCTGTCGCACATGGGCGAAATGAACCTCGCGCTCATGGACCGCAAACCTTACCTCGCCGCCCGCAAGTGGAAGTTCGGCAAGGGGGCGGACATCGCGGTCGCGACGGGGTGCCTGCGTTCGGGGCACGCG
>CACZPY010000297.1 GCA_902783135.1 uncultured bacterium | reverse complement strand
GGCGCCGAACGCGGCGCGGCGCCAGCTTCGCCCGCTACCGCGCCGCCGCGCCGGAACGCCGCGCCGCCGCAACCGTTGGCGGAGCCGCCGAAATACTGGTACTGGGGCGGCGGCGCTTTGATCCTGCTGCTCGTATTGTCACTGGTCTTGAAGCGTCGGAACTGACGTCGGCTCGGCCCGGAGTAGTTTGAAAACAGAGGGGAAATCAACATGAAGTGGCGATGGATATTACCGATCCTGCTCGTCGGCTTGGGGGCGTTTGCACTCCGGGCGGAGGAGGACGACGAGGCGCGGAAAAAGAGCGCCGACTATCTGATGGTTTATTACCGCTCGCCGGATCCGGGGCGCTTCCCGGAGCTACTGCAGCTGATGGACGAATCGGTCAGCCAAGGAACCCGCTCGGCGTTCGGCGGCTTCATGCTGGAACTCTTTCGCGCCAATCCGGAGCGCGTGCCGGAGTACCTGAAAATGCTCGATCAATGCGGCGATCCGGCGACCCGGCTGTCGTTAAAACTCATCGCCGCCTCGCTCTATCCGAAGTACCGTCATCTGATCGCCGATCTGCCCGCCGACATCCCGCCGCCGGAGCGCTTCGAGGAGTTCGGGCGGAACGATCCCGAGTTCACCTGGGGCAGGTTCTTCGCCACCGGCGACGCGAAGCACATCGGCACGCTGCTGCACTTCGCGTTGAGCCAGCACCACCGCGACGGGATAAATATCGCCGCCATCGTCGCCCGGTGGTCGCTTTTCGCGATGAGCCGGCAGCAGCCCGAAGTGGAAAAGATCCTCTGCGAGCTGCTGAGCAAATGTTCCGACGACGAGCTAAAATACCTGTTTACGTGCGTCGATGACGAGGATCGCGCGCGTCTGCTCGATCCGGAGCGCGCCGCCAAACTGCCGGCGGCGAAGGAGGTGTTGCCGGATGCTCCCTTTTCCGGGCTGTTCAAGGATTGGCGCGACCGGGCGCTGCCCCGCGATACGTTCCTGCGGCGCTTCGACGACTATGTGAAGGAACTGATCAAATCGTACCCCGGAAGTTCCCCCGACGACATCCGGGAGTTCATGACCCGCTGCAACCCCGCCGTCGGGAAACCGCGCTCCGGAGCGACGGCGCCGACCCCCTGCGCCGATCCGTGGGCGGAGGCGGTGCGGGCGGCGCGCCTCCGCGAACGCGACCGCAACGGCGGCGGGCGTCTGCTGCGCGCATTGATCGACCGGCTGCCGCGGGGCGACCTGCTGCGGATCGAACTCGGGAAGATGCTGCGCGGCACGTGCAAACGGGGCAGCGACGAATTCAAACGCTATGACTGCGAAGTGGCGGAGGATATCGAAGTTTTCGTCCGCGCCGGCAAATTTCCGGGCTCCCCCGTCTACTGGCAGCTGTATGACGAACTGTTGAAATGCTTCGTCACCGACCGCTTTTGGGGCGATCTGGAACAGCGGCTGGAACCGGCCGCCGCGCGGATCGATCCGTGGTTCATGGCGATGGTCCGGGGGCACGCCGCGATCAAGCGGGCGTGGGAGAGCCGCGGCAGCGGCTGGGGGGACTCGGTCACCGCCGAGGGCTGGAAGGGCTTCGGCTTCAATTTGGACAAGGCGCGCGCGCATTTGAGCGAAGCGGCGGATCTCTTCCCCGGGCGCTACTGCGTCTACACTCACATGATCACGGTTGAAATGGGGGCGTCCCGTCAGGTGCGGATGGTCGACGCCTTCAGGAAGGCCGTCTGGTACGACGCCGCCGACCGGGGCGCGTGGGGCGCCGTGCTGTGGGGGCTGCTGCCGCGCTGGGGCGGTTCGTCGGAACTGATCAAGCAGCTCGCCGTCGAGGCGCTGGATTGTCCGCGGCGCGACGCCGGAGTGGCGGAACTCGGGTATCGGGCGCTGGCGGATCTCGCGTACTACCGCGACGACTATCGCTGGCAGCTGGTGTATCTGGATCCGGAGGTGCGTTCCCGCGCCGACCGGCTCTTCGAGGAGCACGAACGACGCGCCGGGACTCCGGAACGGCGCCGGGAGTTCCTGTGGCAAAAGTTCTGCCGCCAGATGGCGCTCTTGGAGTATGACGCCGCCGCGGAGACCTTCCGCGCCTGCGGCGGCGAAGCACAGGCGGCGAAGGACCGGAACCGGCAGTGGCGCTTCGCCTCCGTCACCGGGATCGGCACCGTCGGGTACGATGACCTGGCGATGCGGCTCCGGGTCTTCACCGGCAAATACGCCGCCCGGCTGCGCGCGGCGGAACGCGCCTTCCTCGTTGACGAGGACGGCGGCAAGGCGTGCGGAGAGCTCGCCGCGATCATCCGCGAAGGTGGCTTCGCCCCCGACGAGAAGGAGTACCTGATCGACCTGTACGGGCGCTGGCGGATGGACCGCCCGCCCTCCCGCTACTGCGACGAACGCGACGGCAAATACATCAGTTCCTACAACGTGGCGATCTCCCGCGCCCGCAAACACCCGGCTGCCTCCGAGATGGAGGCGCTCGGGCACGGCATCGCGTCGGAAAAGTTCCCCGGTGAACGGGTCTACACCATCGCGATGTACGGCACGGATGTCGCGGCGCTGCGGCGGTATCACGCGGGAGGAGCGCGGATCGATCTCCGCCATCCCAAATTCGGCTTCGAGCCCATCCACGTCGCCGCGGCGAACGGTCATGCCAAGATGGTCGAAGTGCTGCTGGAGCTCGGCATCCCGATCGAGACCCGCTGCCGCGACGGGCATTCCCCGCTGCATCTGGCGGCGAGTTTCAAGCACTTCGACGCGGTGCGGCTGCTGATCGACTACGGCGCCGACCCCAACGCGCAGGACAACGAGGGCGACTTCTGTCTGCTCTATCTGCCGCAGGTGCGCGCGCCGCTGATGTTCTATCGGGAGTTTCTGGCGCATCCCGGCATCAAGGTCAATCTGCGCAACCGCGCGGGCGAGAGCGCAATGCACTATATGGCGTCGTTCAACACCGATCCGGAGATATGGAAGGCGTTCGTCGACGCCGGAGCGGACTGCAATCTGCGCGACAACCGCGGGCGGACGCCGCTCGACGTGGCGGAGGAAAAGAACAGCGCCGCCGCCGCGGAGTTTCTGCGGAGCATCGGCGCCAAGCACGGGGCGGAACTGCCGCCCGTCGCCGCGCCGCCGCGCCCCCGTGCCGAACCGGTAAAAACGGAGATCCCGGAGGAGTACTGGTACATGGGCGGCGTGGCGGCGCTGATGGTGCTGATGCTGCTTCTCGCCGTGATCTCCTTCTGCCGCCGCAGACGCGGATAGAAAAAACGCCCGGAGCGCTTTCGCGTTCCGGGCGCGGTTATACCGGTTCGGGAAGATCACTCCACGCTGTCGTACAGCGCGCCGAGATCGATCTTTTCCATGCGCTCCTTGGTGCCGATGAGTTCGACGATATGCACTTCGTCCGCGCTGAAGAGGTGTTCGACGAGCCGGCAGCTCGCCTCGTAGCGCATCAGCTGTTTGCCGCGGACTCGTTCGCCCTTGAACACGGCGTACTTTTCGCCGTCGGGGGCGGTTCTGATCTCGGTCGTCACCTCATATCCGCACAGTTCCCGGAGCGCGCGGGCGATCGCGGACTGCCAGAATTCGAGATCGGCGCCTTCGATCTGCACGAAACTCACGGCGGAAAGCACCGTATCCTGATCGTCGATGGCGAAGAATTCGTCGCTGCCGCGCATCGCGACCGGGATGAACCCCTTGGGCAGATCGAAATCGAACGGCTTGTCTGATGCCTCGCTGCCGGCGACGGTCAGATTGTCCGAACGCAGCCCGAGCCGCGTCGCCTGCGGCAGCAGGAAGCGGCGGGTCTTGACTTCGACCGCGGCGGAGGCGTTGAAGTAGATGCGGAAGGTCACGAAATCGACCCGCTTCTGCAGATTGAGCCGCGTCGCCTTGAGCCGTTCGAGTTCGCCCGTGACCCGCGAAAGTTCCTTTTCGACCGCGAGGACGTCTTTGATGCCCGCCGCCTTTTCCACGAGTTCGGTCAGCCGTTTGTGGAGTTTTTCCAGATTGGCGATCCGCATGTCCAGATCGAAGATGGTGTCGGTCACGTCCTCGGCGCTGATCTCGCGCGAGTTGACGGAGCCGAGTTTTTCCAGTTCGGAGAGGGCGGTCTCGGCGTTTTTGACCGGGATCTTCAGCGTGCACGAGCGGTCGGTGACCGTCGCCGCGTAGCCGCCCGTTTTACGCGCGATCGCGTTGGCGTTGCGGAGCGCCTGCGCCACGTCGGGCGACGAGATGCGCAGCGTCGCCGAGAAGGCGACCTGCCGTCCCTCGACGGCGGCGAAGTTGGAGGCGGCGCCCGGTGCGGCCTCCCGCGCCATGTCCGCGGCGGGGGCGGCGTACCGGCGTCGCGCGGCCGCTCCGGCGGACTTGTATGCCGCCGGTGCGGCGGCGTCCGCGATCACCATCTCCCGCGCCGGGACGTCCGAGGCGTCCGAGGCGCAGCCCGCCAGCAGCAGCGCCGCGGGGATGCTCCATAAAAATCTCTGCTTCATCGTGTAGTTCCTTTGTTTGTGGTGAAGATTTGAAATCGGGAAAACGTTCCGTTATGAAAATATACCGGGTAAGGTGAAAAGTCAAACACCTCCGGCGCGGATTGAAAAAATATCTTCGCGTGGTACATTAAGCACGGCAGATCATACGGAGGAAAAATCATGCTCATAATCGCGGAACGAGCCGACATCACCACCCTTGCCGTCGATGCCATCGTCAACGCGGCGAATTGTTCGCTTCTCGGCGGCGGCGGCGTGGACGGCGCGATCCACCGCGCGGCGGGCCGGGAACTCTTGGAATCGTGCCGCAAGTTCGGCGGCTGCCCGACCGGCGAGGCGCGGATCACCCCGGGATTTAAGCTTCCCGCGAAGTTCGTGATCCATACGCCGGGGCCGGTGTGGGGCGGCGGCACGCGCGGCGAAGCGGCGCTGCTCGCTTCGTGCTACCGCAACTCGCTGCGTCTGGCGGCGGAGGCGGGGTGCCGCAGCATCGCGTTCCCGTGCATTTCGACCGGGGTGTACCGCTTCCCCGCGGAGGCGGCGGCGAAGATCGCCGTCGATACCGTGCGGTCGTGGACGGAAAATCTGCCGGAGAAGGTCGTCTTCGCCTGTTTTTCCTCCGCCAGTCTCGAGATCTACCGCCGACTGCTCGGCGCGGGGGAGGGGGCGTGATGGACGCGTGCACCCTTTGTCCGCGCCGCTGCGGAGTTGCGCGCCCGGAGCATCTGGCGGAAAGCATTCCG
>CACZPY010000296.1 GCA_902783135.1 uncultured bacterium | reverse complement strand
TGGCGGGAAAACTTTACATCGTCAGCACTCCGATCGGCAACTTGGAAGATATCACGTTGCGGGCGCTGCGGGTGCTCCGCGAAGTGGACCTGATCGCGGCGGAAGACACCCGCCACACCCGGCAGCTGTTGACGCACTTCGACATCCATGCGAAACTGGAAAGCTTCCATATTTTCAACGAACACGAGCGCGCGGCGGAACTGGCGGAGCGCGTCGCCGGAGGTTTGAACGTGGCGCTGGTCTCCGACGCCGGGACCCCGTCGGTGGCGGATCCGGGTTTTCTGCTGGTGCGCGAGGCGCGGGCGCACGGGGTAGAGCCGACGGTGATCCCCGGAGTATCCGCGCTGACCTTTGCGGTGACGGCGTCGGGACTGCCGGTGGATCGTTTTGCGTTCCGCAATTTCGCCCCCGTCAAGCCGGGTAAAAGACGCAAGTTCTTCGAAAGCATCCGCGATACGGCGGGAACGAGCTTCTTTTTCGAGTCGCCGTACCGGGTCGGCAAGGCGCTCGCCGACATCGCCGGGGTCGTCGGAGCCGATGCCGAAGTGGCGTTGGTGCGCGAGGCGACTAAAGTACATGAAGAGGTGCTGCGCGGCAGCGCAGCCGAACTCGCCGCGCTCAAACGCGAGTGGAAAGGCGAATTCGTGATCGGCGTTTATCCCGCCGGCGCGGCTCCGGAAGACAATGCGGAGCAGGATTGATTCCGTATCCTTCGTCCGACGCGGTTATGGCGCTGTTCGCAGACGGGGCGAGACACGGCCTTGGCTTCCCGGGCAAGTCAACAATGTATCGGCGCAATTAATTCCGCCGCATAATAAACGGATAGCCCGTCGCCGAGCAGCAGCAGAAATGTCGAGCCGATCGCCAAATTTTTGGAGTATCCTTTTATGAAAAACTGATACGGCGATATGAGGAATCCGATCGCCGGGATCATCATCGCTACCGCAATCGTATAGGTTTCTATAATTCGTGCGCTGTCGAAGAAGCAGAACAAAGGCCAGGACAGAAACAAAAATACAGCTTGGAGACCTGATATTGAAAACAGCAGGTATTTCTGCTTTTTTTCGGTCGCTCTGAGCGAGATCAGCATCAGCACGATATGGCACAGGAGCGCCAAATAAAACGAGGGGAACGGTATCATTATCATTTCGTCCTCCATGGTGTGGTCCCTACTTCGAGTCAGCGTTGCCGCCGCTGTTCCATTACAGCGTTGTCCAGCAGTATGTTTGTCGTTTTCGTGTCGAGTTGACGCCCCCGGATCAGGTATTCGGCGATTTCGTCCGCCGGCATGTCGCCGTGCGGCAGAATGATCCCTTCGACATGACCGTCGAGAAAGAGTACGTTGATAAAGGGGCGCCCTTTCAACCGGTGCGCACCGGGGAGTTCGAAGACGACCGGCGCGAAACCGGCGGCGGAGTCGGTCAGTCCGCGGCCTATGTAAATATATTTCACATGCGATTCCGGGCAGCGCGTGATATCTCCGGTATCGTCTGCGCGTCTCAAATCGGAGAGGTCTTTCGGCAGTTCTTTCTGATGATCGTTGATGAAAGTCCGCATTTCCGTCCCGAGTTTTTTCAGATTGGCCGAGCACAACGCCCGCGTGTGCGGTCGAAATGAAAGATCTCCGAACATCGAAGCCGCCGTTGCCGCGGCGATCGGCAATACTGCCGACAGCAGGATTATGACCAGTGCCGCCAGTGTTCGCAATGGTTTCATGGCAACTCCGCGCCCGTCGGTGTCGATGACGAATATTTCGACTATACTCCAGAGTTCGCTGACGAAGCAGAGCGTTCCGCACGAGATGACGGAGATCGCAAGTTGGACGAACCCGGCGCGGATGCGTCCGGCGTAAAAGTTGTGGATGCCGAGATAGCCGAAAAACCATGCCAGCAGCACGTATAGAGTACGGCTCTTCCGGGGTTGGTGGATCATCGTTCGGCTCTCCGGAACTTGAATGTTGACGGCTTCGTTTGCGATAGTACAATATACCGCCGCCGTCATGCAATTGCAATTATCCCCGAGAAGCAAAAGAGGACTGGCCGCGCCTTCAGTCCAGATTTTTCACCGAGACGAGCGGCAGATAGCGGTTTTCCGGCCACTTGTCGCGATCGGGGAAGGTGCGCTCGTAGAGCAGGTAGCACCCATCCACTGCGGCGTTGACGAGTTTGAGTCCGGTGTGCGAATCGAAATACTGGTTCTTCGCCTCGTAGCCGCCCTGCGTCAGCGCGTTGCCGTGGCACAGATAATCGAAGTAGCCGGTCGCGCAGTACAGTATCAGGGTCTTGCGGAACGGCGAGTGCCATTTGATCTCCAGCCCCAGTTCCGCCACCAACTCGCCGGGAACGCCGACCAGACAGAGGTCGCCGATGGACACAAGTTGTATCTCCAACTCGATTTCACGCTTGCCGCGGTGGTCGGGCGGGATTTTTTCGAGACACTTCCGCACCGTAGCGGTCGTATGGACCGTTCCGAACTGGATGGTC
>CACZPY010000295.1 GCA_902783135.1 uncultured bacterium | reverse complement strand
TTCAACGTGTCGCGGCTCATCGGGTCGCCGCCCGGATACGTCGGCCACGGCGAAGGCGGAGAACTGACCGAACGGGTCCGCCGCCGCCCCTACTCGGTTGTGCTCTTCGACGAGATCGAAAAGGCGCATCCCGACGTGATGCACATGCTGCTGCAGATCCTCGAGGAGGGACGCATCACCGACACGCTGGGACGGCGGATCGACTTCCGCAACACCATCATCATCATGACCAGCAACGTCGGCGCGGCGGATCTCGTCCGGGGCGCCTCGCTCGGCTTCGGCAGCGACGCCGAAAACGAACTGCGGAACAACGAGCGTCTGCTCGCCGTCGCCAAGCGCACCTTCAAACCGGAGTTCATCAACCGCGTCGACGACATCATCGTATTCAAGCGTCTGGAACGCGAAGACCTGCTGGCGATCGTCGACATCGAGATCGGCAAACTCGCCGCGCGGTTAGGCGAGCGCAAACTCGCCTTCACGGTCGACCCCGAGGTCCGGGATTTTCTCATCAGCTCCGGCTACGAGCCGGAATTCGGCGCCCGGCCGCTGCGCCGCGCGGTGGAACGGTACATCGAGGATCCGCTCGCCGAGGAACTGCTTCGCAACCGCTTCGCGGGAGCCGCGGGCATCCGCGTATCCCGCGACGGGGACAAGATCGTCTTTTCCCCGACGGCGGCGGAAAAACCGTCCCGGACGAGGAAGAAGTCGTAATCCGAAAGATCATCGGCGGAAGGGGGAAAACAATTGCGGAAACGCCCGTGGAAACGCATCATCGGCATCGCCGCCGCTGCCATGGCCGCCGGATCGTTCGTAGTGTGGCTGTATATCGGCACCACCCGGATCGTGCTGCATGAGGAACGCATCAACCTGAAACACCTCGACCCCGCCGACGACGGTCTGCGCGTCGCGGTGCTGAGCGACACCCACTTCGACGCCGGCGACGCCCCGCTCGCCGCCGAGATCGCGGCAAGGATCAACCGCCTGAAGCCCGATCTCGTGCTGCTCCTCGGCGACTACATCAACGGTTCTCCCGACCCCCGCGGCAGTATCTCCATGGCGGATCTTACGCGCTTCGCCGGCTCCCTGCGCGCCGGATGCGGAGTATTCGCCATCACCGGCAACCACGAACTCTGGTACGATCGCGGGATGGTGATCCGGGCGCTCGCCGCGGGCGGCGTCGCCGACTTGACCGGCCGCTGCACCGTGATCCGCACCCCCTCGGGACGGCAGCTCGCACTGATCGGGATACCCGACTACACCACCGAGGAGCAGCGGCCCTGCCCCGAATCGCCGCCGAATATGCCGACGCTGATATTGATGCACGACCCCAACAGCGCGCGCTTCGTGCCGCCGGAACGCGGATTCATCCTCGCCGGGCATACCCACGGGGGACAGCTCCGGTTGTGGCCGAACGGCGGCGACCGCTCGTCGCTGCGGCTGGCGGCGCTGCGGGTCAAGGACAAACTCGGAATGCTCTCCGGCTGGCAGCGCCCCTATGCGCTCTTCGACCGGTGGTTCATGGAGTTCCACGGGCGTCTGCTCTTCATCACCAGCGGCGCGGGCGGCAACCGGATGAAACTGCGTACCTTCTGTCCGCCCGAGATCGTGCTGCTCAAACTCTATTCCGCCGACCCCGCCGCGGCGGCGCAACACTTCAACCCCGTACAGGAGCTCTGAATGAAAGCCGGAGACAGGATCGTTTGTCCGCACTGCGGCGAACCGACGGTCGTCAAGACCAAGCCGAAAATGGCGGGCTGGACCCGCGTCGGCGACGTGCTGGTATGCGCGCTCTGCGGCGCCGAAGTCGGCACTCCCGATCCCGAAGCGGAAAAACATGCCGCCGCCGCGTCGACGGCGGCGCTCGCGGCGCTGCTGGGCGGGGAGGAGGCGCCGAAGCTCCGTCTCGACCCCGGCAGCGAGCACCGGCGTTTCTGCCGCAACTGCCGCAACCGCATAGAACATCCCTTCGTTCTGCGCTGCGGACGCGACGGGCATGTCATCGATCCGGGAGGATGCTGCGAACACTTCACACGGGAGGACGGAACATGAAGATTCTGGTGGTCGAAGACGACGCCCGCACCGCGGAATTTCTGCTGCACGGCTTGCGGCAGTCCGGGTATCTCTGCGAGCACAGCCCCGACGGCATGGACGGCCTCTTCAAGGCGGAGAACGCCGGGTGCGACCTCGCGATCGTCGATGTGATGCTCCCCAAGCTCGACGGTCTCGCGATGATCTCGCGCATGCGGGCGCACGGCGTCAATATGCCGGTGATCGTCCTCAGCGCCCGCGACGCCGTGGACGACCGCATCCGCGGACTGCAGGCGGGGGGCGACGACTACATGACCAAGCCCTTCAGTTTCTCCGAACTGGTGGCGCGGATCTCGGCGCTGATGCGCCGTTCCTCGGGAGCCGCCGAGATCGGCAAACTCACCGTCGCCGACTTGGAACTCGACCTCCGGCGGCGCAAGGCGCGGCGCGGCGAGTGCGAGATCGAGTTGCAGCCGCTGGAGTTTTCGCTGCTCGAGTATCTGGTGCGCAACTCGGGACGGGTGGTCTCGCGCACCATGATCATGGAGCACGTCTGGGAGTACAACTTCGACCCGCGCACCAACATCGTCGAGACCCGGATCTGCCACCTCCGGGAAAAGATCGACAAGCCGTTCAAAGTCAAACTTCTGCACACCGTCCGGGGATTCGGCTATGTTCTGGAAGCACGCCCTGCGCAGCCTTAACCGCCTGCGGGTGAAGGCGGCACTGGGCTTCGGAGTGCTGCTGACTGCTTTCGTGGCGCTGTGCATGTTCTTCTCGTCGACGCTGCTGGAGCGCAGACTGCGCGACGAACTCAAGGCGCGCCTCGCCCGCGAGATCGAACTGATGAAGTATCCCTACATCACCGGCCGCGAACGCAACCAGCGCGGCCGCGAGATCCCCGAAGTCGCCGTCACCGGAGCCGAACAGATCGCCATCCGGCATAAATTCCCCGGCGGCAAACTGCTCTGCGCGTTCCAGCGCCGGATGCTGCACGGCGAGTTCCGTTTCCTCTACATCGCGGTCGGCGACGAGATCTACGTGGCGCGTCTCAACGCCGACGGGTCGCTGTGGTCGCGTCACATCCCGCTGGAACAACGGATAAAGGCGCTCTCCTCGGACTTCTCCATCCGGCTGCGCCGCGAGGGTGCGAAACGGCTGCGGCTGCGGCTGCTCGACCGTGCGGGACGCACCATACTCGCCGCCGCGCCCGCCGTCGGCAAAAACGCCGTGCCGCCCGACATCCCCGGCGGCTTTTTCGCGGAGCGGGCGCGCCTTTTCGACAACACGCAGATCGTCGTCGCCCGTTCCACCGACGAGATCAAGGCGTCGCTCGAAGAACTGCTGCGGCTGCAGGGCTGGATCTTCTTCTCGCTGCTCGCCGTCACCATCCTCTGCGGCTGGCTGCTGTCGCGACGGCTGCTCGCCGGCGTCGGCAAAGTGAGCGAAGCCGCGCTGCGCATC
>CACZPY010000294.1 GCA_902783135.1 uncultured bacterium | reverse complement strand
GATGTTGTTCATCCGCTTCATGTCGAGGATGATCCCCTTGTAGACGGGGAGCGCGCCGCCCTGACTGCCCGAACCGCCGCCCCACGGCGTGACCGGGATGCGGTACTGGTTGGCGATCCGCATCACCTTGGCGACGTCCTCGGAGCTGCCGGGGCGGACGACGAAGTCCGGCTTCGGCGTCGGCATGCCGCGGTCGTGCCACATCTCGGGGATCCAGTAATAATCGATCGAATGACCGAAACGGTCGTCGTCGCAGGTGCACACGAACTCGTCGCCGATCGCGTCGACGAGTTCGGTACGGATCATCTCGTACATGTAACTGTCTTTTTCCACCAACATTTTTTCTCCTTTTCCCGAATTCAGGTTGGTCATTTCATTTTTTCACGGAGGCGTAAACCGGCGCGAGCGCGTCGTGGATGCGTTTGTACTTCAAGAAGAGTTCCTTATAGCGCGCGGCGTTGTCCGCGTCCGGTTCGAGCGTCCGGTCGAGGTGCAGACAACGCTTCACCGCGTCGGCGCTGTCGGAGAAGACTCCCGCGCCGGTTCCGGCGAGCAAAGCCGCTCCGAACGAGGCGTCGCCGGGGCGCGGGATGACAAGCGGCAGATCGAAGACGTCGCAGACGATCCGGCTCCACAAGGCGCTCCGCGCGCCGCCGCCGATGAGGATCAGCCGCTTCACCGGGAGTTCCAGTTCGCGGATCAGCCCGTAGCAGTCGAGCAGCGAAAATGCCACGCCTTCAAGCAATGCGCGCATCAGGTCGCTCTTGGTCGTGGAGATGGATATTCCCGTGAAACTCGCCCGCAGGTCGGCGTCCCAGTACGGAGATCGTTCCCCCTGCAAATAGGGGTGGAAGAAGACACCGTTGGAGCCGAGCGGCGACTTGACCGCGACTTCTTCCATCACGGCGTAGGGGCTGACGCCCTGCCGCGCCGCCGCTTCCTTTTCCGCCTCGCAGCAGAGGTCGCGGAACCACCGCTGGCACAATGCCGCCGCGTTGGTCGCGGAAACGGTGTACCACATACCGGGTATCACGTGGCCGTAGGTCAAGGTGCGCGGGTGCGGAGCGGGTGAAGCGGTCATCGCGTTGACGTTCCCGGCCGTGGCGAGCTTCACGATGCAGTCGCCGGGTTCGATGGCTCCGGCTCCATAGTCCTCGACCGCCGAGTCGCTCGTACCGCAGACGACCGGCGTTCCGGCGGGAATGCCGGTGTCGTGCGAAGATCCTTCGGTGACGCACCCGGCGGGGGAAGTCGGCTCGACGAGCTCCGGCAGCGCCGAAGCCGGCACTCCCGTGAGCGAAAAGAGTTTCTCCGCCCAACCTTGCTTCTTCATGTCGAAAAAGAGCGTGCCCTGCGCTTCGATGCGGTCGGTCACGGCGACGCCGGTCAGCTGAAAGCGCACGTAGTCCTTGACGAAAAGGATGTGCTTCGTCTTTTTGAGGACCTCCGGCTCGTGGCGCTTGAGCCACATCATCTGCGGCAGCGTCCACGTCGGCGTCGGCATCTGATAAGTCGTTTCGTAGATCGCCTTTGCGCCGCGTTCGCGGAGTTCGGCGCACTCCTCGGTGCTCCGCTGGTCGGTCCACATGATCGTCCGCCGGACGGGGTGCATCGCATCGTCGAGCAGCACCGCGTTGTGGGTGCTCCCGTCGAGCGAGAGAGAAGCGACGCGCTTCAAGTCCAAGCCCTGCGCGGCGAGGTTCTTCAGCGCCTTGCACATCGCGGCGTACCAGTCGGCGGGGTCTTGTTCCGACCAGCCGGGGCGCTCGTGGTAGGTCGGGTACTCGACCGCGTTCTCGGCGGCGACGGCTCCGTCGAAGCCGATGGCCGTCACTTTGCAGCCGCCCGTTCCGAAGTCGATCCCGAGCAGAATGTCTTTTTGCTCCGCCATGCTCACTTCGCCCAAGCGTGCGCGGGATCCATACTGGAAATCAGCCCGCGGTTGACCTTGCCCGCCATCGTCCACAAGTAGTACATCTGATATCCCGGCGCGCCGCACAGGGGATGATAGCCGCGCGCGATGGCGACGGTGTCGTTGTGCTTCACGGTGTAGGTCTCGTCGATGAGACCGTCCGGGGTGTAGACCTTCTGGATGCCGAAGCCCCCCGCCGGGTCGAAACGGTAGAAGTACGTTTCCTCCATGTCGATCTCGCGGGGAAGATCATCGAAGTCGTGCCGGTGCGGCGGATATCCCGACCAGTTGCCCGAGGGGATCATGCCTTCGCCGATGTAGAAGTGTTCGGAGTCGAATTTCTCGTCGAGCATGATGGTCGCGGCGCGGGTGAAGTTGTCCCTGCCGATGGAGATGGTGCGGGTCATTTCCGGCGTGATGACGGTCGGACGCGCGGTGTCGCGGCTCGCCGGGGATTCGTTGACGGCGATGTCGAGATCGGTCAGCGCGGTCACGGTGTACGCCGTTCTCCGCGGCAGATAGACGGTGTACGGCTTGCCGTCGAAGACGTTTTTGCGCCCGCCTACCTCCGCGAAGTCGAAGCCGTCCCCCTTGACCGAGCACTTGCCGCCCAACAGCACCAGCGCCGCTTCGAACTCTCCGGTGTTGCCGGAGTAACTCGCGCCGGAAGCAAGCTGCAGTATGCCGAAACGGGTGAGCGTCATGCCGCGCGCACCGACGTCGAACACCTTGTTGTACCCCGGTTCCGGATCCAAGTGAAAAAGCAGTTCCGCCATGATGAAAGACCTCCCTCGTGAGTTTATTGTATGAGCGTGGTTTCGATTTCCAGAGCGCGCCCGAGCGCGAGCAATTCATCGGCATGATCGCCGTAGGCAAGCGAAAAGTGGTGTTCCCAACCGTGGTCCAGCAGTTCCCGGCGGAGCGCTTCGCTGCCCGCGTCGAAGCGGATGTTGAGCGGATTCCCCCGCACGAAAAGATCGGTATCCACCCCCTCGCCGGTGGCGATCAGCAGCCGGAAGTCGTCGCCGTCGCGGGTCTCGCCGAGCCGCGCGATGGTCACCCGACCGGGTTTCAGCGGGAACTCGCAGACGCAGCCCTTGACGCCGCCGCCGCCGACCGTGGAACTGCGCCGGATCTGCGGAGAAAATCCCGCCTTGCAGAGCGAACACGGCGCCGCTCCGCAGTGCCACGCCACTCCGGAATCCGCGTCGAGTTTGATGAGGTCGCAGAAAAACGGCGCCGCGCCGCTCAGTTCGCGCAGCGCCGACAGCATCACCGCCGCGTAGACGTCGCCCTCGCAGACGGCGAGCATGCCGTGGTTCACCAGATGCCCGATCGTCGAACAGAGCGTTATGCCGTACATCTCGTCGGCTATGACCTCCGGCCAGCAGCGCAGCGTCACCGCGTCGAGCATATACTTCTTCATCATCCCGCGGACGGCGGCGAAGAGCGCGGCGGATTTGTCGAACTGCTCCGGCGTCGGCGCGTCGGAATCGTGCAGCGCCGCATCGCCCAGAAGAATTTTTTTCACCTCGGCAAGTTCCTCCGGCGCGACCGCCTTCGCCGCCGCCGCCGCCTCCAACGTGGTCAGCGGCACGACTTCGGCGCCGATGCGGTTGCGCAG
>CACZPY010000293.1 GCA_902783135.1 uncultured bacterium | reverse complement strand
TCAGAAGCTTTGCCGCTTCGGCGTCGCGTTTGGCTTTCAGAAGTTCGCGCGCCTGTTCGCGGGTCTGTTCGTATTCGGCGAAAAGTTGGGTCTCCAGCTCGACGATCCGCGCAAGTCCGGCGTGGTCGTCGCCCGCCGCCTTGCGCAGCGAGATCGCAATGTCGCCCCACGAACCGTCGCGGATAGCTTGGGGGAATTGTTCCAGCGCCATCGGGGTCGGCAGATAGACGGTGTGCTGCTGGGGACCGAGCGCGATGTACGCGGTGCTCAAAGATCCGGGGAACTCCGGATCTATCTCGAAGGTCGTCGCGCCGAGCGAATCCTTGCGGAAGGGCAGGTGCTTTTCCGGCTCCTTTTCCCATTTGAGGCGCGATATGCGCATGGTGTCGGCGATGGTGTACTTGCCTTTGACCTTGCCCTTCTTGAGTTCCCGCCGGACATTCGCCTCGCGGCGGCGGTCGTAACGCAGGCTCGGCCAGCGGTGCAGCGACAATTTTTCGATGCCGGGCAGGTGCATGCAGTTGGAGATGATCGAGATGCCGCCGTAGAGTTCCTTGACGGCGCAGTATCCGGGGGCGACGTCGACCAGAAACGCCCGCTTCGGATCGGCGAAGAAGAAGGATTGGGGTCCATGCTCGATCTCGTTGTCGCAGCAGAATTTGATGAACGACACCGCCTGTTCGGCGCGGCTGCAGTTTACGGCGGCGTAGGTCAGAAAGCCGCCGCCGCCGTAGCCGATCCGGTCTTTCCCCGGATGTCTCGAGTCGACGGGATCGGCGGCGTTGAGGATGGCGACTACGCCGCGGTCGTTCATGGAAAAGCAGTTCCAGCCGCTGACGGTGCCGATCCGCATATAGCGCCGACCGTCGGGGAAGGTGTACATCTCGGCATTGAGCGGCGAGTAATGGGAGTCGCGGCACTTGTGGACGATCATTTTTCCCGAGGCGGAAAGCCCCGGATGGATCACCCAGCTCGTGCATGCGTCGGCGGAAGCGCACCCGATGATGGCGGTCAAAGCCGAGATACGGAAGAAAGTCGTGAGGTGTTTCATTTTTTGTACTCCCTTCCTCTATTTGAGACTGCGCAGAAACTCGAGCGTTTCCGCCGCCTGTTTGTGCGCCGTATCGGTCAACAGTTTTGCGGCCTCGGCGGTTTTGCCTGCCAGCAGCAGGTCGCGCGCCTTGTCGCACTGTGCTTCGAATTCGCCGTGAAGTTTCTTTTCGAACTCGATGATCGCCCCGTTTACCGGAGTTTCCGGCGCGGCGGCGTTGTGGCGGTCCATCGCGCTCTGGAAGTATTCCGGCTCCAATATCTCTTTCGGCAGGTCTTTCAGTGCCGGGAGCGCGATCGGCAGGTAGACGGTATGGCGCGCCGGTCCGAAGGCGATGTAGACGCGGCTCAGGAATTCCGGACACTCGGGATCCAATTCGAAGAGGTAACTGTCCTGCGCGTTTTTATTGTACGGCGCGTAGGCAACTGGGGATTTGCCGCGCTGTTTTTGGTATTCCTCGGTGTTGAGGTCGGCGGGGTTGAGACGCGAAACCGCCAGCGAACCCGCGACGGATATTCTGCCGTCGGCGGTTTTTCGGACGCGGCGCAGACCTTCGCGGACGCCCCATTCGCGCATGGTGCAGACTTCGGCGCTGCCCGCCGAGCGGATGGAGCCGTCGTCCATGCCGGGGAGTTTCCACATGTGCGAATAGACGCAGTAGGAGTCTTTGAGCTCCCACGAGGCGTAGTGACGGGGCGAACATTCGACGATCACCGCTTTGCGGGGATCGGTGAAAAACACGACCATGCTGCCCTTTATTAGCCTGTCCTTGAACGCCTTGTGGAGCAGCGCGCGCGCTTCGTCGGCGGTCGCCGCCGACCGGAGAGCAATGACGACGGCGGCGTGTCCGCTCCAGTTGCCGATGCTCGGGGGAGGGGGCGGGTCGTCGGTGGGATCGCCGGTGGTGTAGGCGGCGGCAAGACCCTTTTCGTTGATCCCGGCGAAACACAGACCGCCTTGGTTGCCGATGCGCAGGAATCCGTATTTTTTTCCCTTGCCCGGCAGGTCGTAGCTCATCCAGACGGGCGGCACTTTGCCCGTCGCGGTCCCGCGGTTGGCATGGAGCAGCATCCGCCCGGATCCGGAGAGCTTCGGCGTGACGATCCACTCGGTGTCGGCGGCGAGCCGCGGTGCGAGCAGCGCCGTGACGGCGGCGACGGCGATGAAACTGATTTTTGGTGTCATTTTACCGGGGGCACTCCTTATTTGTCTACCCTGCCGTCGTCGGCGAAGTCACGTTTGCGGGCGGCGAGGTCGTGGAACATCCGTTTGAGGTCGATGATGCCGCCGATGGAGAACCAGAAGGTCGAGATCAATCCGATGATCGACGGCACGATGATCAGCGTTATCAGATAGTATATGCTCCAATGCTTCGGCTGCCACGGCGATATTTTGTTGAGTATCAGCACGATCACGAAGCAGATCACGAAGCGGTAGATGAAGGTGTAGGTGAAGACCGAGCGGGCGATGATGCGGTCACTCTTCGAGTATTCCGGGGTGATGCCGATGAGTTTGCCGAAGATATTGCGCAACGTCCACTTGGTGGTGATGACGCGGGTCTTGTCGTCGGCGTATTCGCCGCGGTGGAGCATCTTTTCGAGGTTGAAGGGATTGGTGCGCGCGATCAGCGATGCGGCTACATAGCAGATGATGCTGAGCAACAGCGCGATGAAGAGCCGTTCGTAGGCGTTGATCGGGAATCTTGCCGCGTCCATTTCCCAGACTACGAAAGGATGGAACGGCGAGGAGGCGATCTCAAGAAAGCGGCTCAACGCCGGTATCCATCCGCGTTGTTCGAGCCACGGATACACGTGGTTCGCCCAGTTGTGCGCCACGAGCCAGCTGACGAGCGAGAAGCCCGATCCGCCGATCAGCGAGGCGAAGGCTCCGGCGGTGTTGCCGAAGCGGCTGTACAGTCCGAATACGGCGAGCGCCCCCGCGCCGCCGGTCCACAGCGCTCCGACCGAGGTGATGAAGAGCTGGATGTAGTCGACCTGCGTCATGAACAGCGATCCGAAGAAGAAGATCACCGCGACCAGTACCGCGAAGATCCGGATCATATACAGCTGATGTTTCGTCTCCATCGGCTTTTTGAGGAACGGCAGCACGAGGTCCTGCGCGATCCCGGCGGCGATCATGAAGATGCGGCTGCAGTCGGTGGAGATCATCAGCATTACGGCGAGCAGCATCAGCATGCCGAGCAGCCACTTGGGCATCAGATGCCGCATGGCGACGGGGAACATCAGCTGACTGTAGAACGTGCGGAATTGCTGAAATTTATGCTTGCCGTTGCCGGTGTGCTCGAGCACTGCTTCGGCGGCGTTCAGATAGGGAGTGTCGAGGTTGCGCTTCTGCGAAAGCTTGGGATCGACGCCGATAAGCTGTTTTTGCTCCGGGATCATGGAGATGTCGGCGTTGAAATCCGCCTGAAGCTCCGGCGGCATGATCTCGCTGCTCACCTTTTGGGAAAGTTTGGTTCGGGTTTCCCGTGCGATCGCGCTGAAATCCCGATGGTTCATCATGACGATCATCATCACGCCGAGCATGGTGAGCATCAGCGAGGAAAATCCGCCGCGCCAGATGCCGAGAACGCCCGCCATCTTCTGTTCGTGGGCGCTTTTTGCGCTGGTGGAAAAACCGCTGCCGAGCCAGATCGCGCGGTTCATGATGTTCGAGAACAGACCTATGAAGACCATGAAAATGTTGAAATTGCGCAGGTTGTAGACGTCGAACGGGTTGAGGAAACTTTCTCCCGGCACGCGGTCGAGCAGCGTCGGGGCGATCTCGCTGTTCCAGCTGAATTTGTAGAGCGCGAAAGCGACGATCGCGAAAAACAGCGGGTAGCACAGAAGTCCCTGCACGCAGTCGGCGACGAGCAGCGCCACCGAGCCGCCGGAGCAGATGATGAAGAGCGCGATCGAGAGCGTGAACAGCATGATGACGACGTAGGTGTTGACCTCCACTCCGCATACCCGG
>CACZPY010000292.1 GCA_902783135.1 uncultured bacterium | reverse complement strand
GTCTATCCCAAC
This sequence comes from uncultured bacterium, assembly GCA_902783135.1. GTDB lineage: Bacteria > Verrucomicrobiota > Lentisphaeria > Victivallales > Victivallaceae > UBA1784. The sequence goes on along the minus strand of CACZPY010000292.1, from coordinate 14,056 downwards.
GGGCTGCACGCCGCGCTCCGCGACGGGCTCGCCGCGCCCGACCTCGACATCCGTCTCGCCAGTCTCGACGAGCCCGAGCAGGGACTCCCCGAAGCGCTGCTCGACGACACCGACTGCCTCGTCTGGTGGGGGCACATGGCACACGGCGAAGTCGACGACGCGTTGGTCAAAAATATCCTCAAACGCATCTGGAGCGGCATGGGATTGGTCGTGCTGCACTCCGGGCACTACTCCAAGATCTTTCAGGCGGTCAACGGCACCAGCTGCCGCCTGCGCTGGCGCGAGATCGGCGAAAGCACACGCATCTGGTGCGCCGACCCCAGCCATCCCGTCGCCGAGGGCGTGCCGGAAACATTCAGCCTCGAACACGAAGAGATGTACGGCGAACCTTTCATGCTCGCTCCCGACGCGCACGTGGTCTTCTACAGCTGGTTCAAAGGTGGTGAAACTTTCCGCTCCGGAGTGGCGCTCCAGCGCGAAAACGGCAGGATATTCTACTTCCAGCCCGGTCATGAGACCTATCGCAGTTACTACGATCCCAACGTGCTCAAGGTGATCGGCAACGCCATCCGCTGGACCGGCACCGGCATCCGCCGCCCGTATCCGCCGATGAAGCGCCCGGAGCCGCTGGAAAAGGTGGACTGACATGAAACTCTGCGCCATCCAGCAGCCCTACCCCTACACGGTGGCGGAGGCGGCGGCGGCAGTGGAGTTCGTGATCCGGGAACTGGAGAGCTGCGACGAATCGCTCGACCTCATATTGACCCCGGAATACACCAACTGTCCGACCAAATTCCCCTGCGGCGACGACAGTATGGCGTTCGCTCGCGCGCACTATCCGGCGCTGGAAAAAGCCGCCCGCGACGCCGCGCGGCGGTGCAAGGCGATCGTCGCCATCGGCTGCTGCGCCCCGACTCCGTACGGCTGGCGCAACACCACGCGGGTCTTCGACCGGAACGGCGAAGCCGCCGGAGACTACTACAAGCAGCAGCTGACCGTCCGCGAGCCGAAGGCGCGCAGCGTAGACAACTCGTACGCCACCACTTTCCGCGCGCCGGAGATCGTCGAAGTCGACGGTCTCCGCCTCGGATTCGTGACCTGTTACGACGCCTATTTCGAGGAATACATCGAACATCTTGGTTACCGCCGCCCCGATATCGTGCTCGTTTCCTCGCACCAGCGCGGCGAGCCCTGCGAAAATCTGCGGATGCTCAACCAAATGCTCGCCTACCACACCGGAGCCTTCGTGCTGCGCGCCAGCGTCGGCATGGGGGAACAGGCGACCACCGGCGGCACGTCGCTCGTGGTCGCGCCGTCGGGGGAGATCCTCGCCGACGCGGGAGAAAAGAACGGCAAGCTCGTCTGCGACATCGGCGACCCGAAGCAGAAATACATGCGCAGCAACAGCTTCGGCGGCAAAATGATATTGAACCGCGACTTCATCGAACAGGGACGTACCCCGTGGAGTTACCGCGCCTGCGGCAGCTGCGTCAAACCCGGCGACGGCAAAATGCCCTACCCGCGCGTCTGCGCCCACCGCGGCTTCAACACCATCGCGCCGGAAAACTCGCTGCCCGCCTTCGGCGCGGCGATTTCTCTCGGCGCGGAGGAGATCGAATTCGACCTCTGGGAAAGCGCCGACGGCGTGCCGGTGTCGATCCACGATCCGGACCTTGAACGCGTCTCCGACGGCGTCGGCAAGGTGCGCGAAAAAACGCTCGCGGAACTCGAACAACTCGACTTCGGCAGCAAGCACGGCGCGCCGTTTTCCGGCTTGAGGATCCTCAAATTCGAGGATATCCTGCACGCCTTCCCCCGGCAGACGGTGATGAACATACATCTGAAATCCGTGAACGGAGAATACTTTTCGCGCCGGTTCGTGAAGAAGATCGCCGCGATGCTCGACGAGTACGACTGTGCCTCGCACGCCTACTTCGTCGCCCGCGAGGAGGCGATGGAGGCGGCGCTGGAAGTCGCTCCGCACATCCCGCGCTGCATGGGGGCCGGCGGTAAAGAACGGCGCATGGCCATCGTCGACCGCGCGGTGAAATATCAGTGCCGAAAGGTGCAGTTCTTCACCACTTACTGGAGCCCGGAACTGATCCGAAAGGCGCACGACCTCGGCATGATCTGCAACTACTTCTACTGCGACGATCCGGAACAGGCGCGGCGGATGTTCGAGGCGGGCATCGACACCGTCCTCACCAACGACTACTGGCGCATCGCTCAGGTGAAAAACGATTTCGTCCGCCGCTGCGAAGGGAAAAGTAAAAATGTATGAACTCGTACCGGTGACCGACCGCAGTTTCTACATCCAAAGCCCGTCGAAGTCTGGATTGTTCCGGATCGGCGGCTCCGAAGTGTGCCTCATCGACGGCGGCAGCCACAGCGACGCCGCCAAAAAAATATTGCGCATACTGGAAAGCAATAACTGGACGCTCCGCTGCATCCTCAACACCCACTCCCACGCCGACCACATCGGCGGCAACAAACTGCTGCGCGAACGCACCGGCTGCCGCATATACGCGCCCGGGATCGACTGCGCCTTCACCCGGCATCCGGTGCTCGAACCGGCGTTCCTCTACGGCGCCTTCCCTCCGGACGAGTTGCACCACAAGTTCCTGCTGGCGGACCCCAGTCCCGCCGAGTACCTGACCCCGGAGGCGCTCCCCGACGGAATGGAGATCATCCCCCTGCCCGGTCACTGCTTCGACATGGTGGGCTACCGCACCCCCGACGACGTGGTCTATCTCGCCGACGCGCTCTCCAGTCGCGAGATACTCGACAAGTACAAGATCGGTTTCATCTACGACGTCGGAGCGTATCTCGATACCTTGGGAAAGATCCGTTCGATGCGGGCGCGGATGTTCGTTCCCGCCCACGCCGAAGCGGCGGAGGACATCGCGCCGCTCGCCGAATACAACATCGCGCGGACGCACGAAGTCGCCGACCGCATCTGCGAACTCTGCCGCGAACCCGTATCGGGCGAAGAGTTGTTGAAAAAACTCTTCGACGCTTACGCTCTTTCGCTGAATTTCGACCAGTATGTGCTCGTCGGCAGCACTCTGCGCTCGTACCTCGCGTGGCTGAAAAAACAGGCGCGCGTACAGCCGGAATTCACGGACAACCGTCTGCTGTGGCGGAGCTGCTGAAACGCGATGGAAACTTGAATTTTTCGCACGGGCATGTATCTTATGCGAAAAAAGACGAAAACGGCGGATGAAAGATCGGAACACTGCCAGGCGGTGGCGGCGGAACCGGTTCGGCTCATGCGACCGCCGCGGCAACACCCTGCGCATCCGTTATGATCATCACTCCGGGAGCAAATTTCAACGGGTTGAAGATCGTCGCGCTCTGCGGAGGCGGCGCCTACGGTGAAGTCTGGTACTGCGAGGATCCCACAGGTCGGCGTATCGCGCTGAAGATCGTTTCCAAACTCCGGCTGGGCAACAGTTGGCAGCGCGAACTTCAGGGCGTGAAGAATTACCTCCGAATCACCGCGAACTCGCCGAATCTGCTGCGAATATTCCATGTGGCCGAGGACGAGGATTGTTTCTGCTACACCATGGAGGCGGCGGATTCGATATCCGCCGACTCTTATGTGCCCGACACGCTGGCCCAGCGGCTGCAGCACGGCGCGTTGGCCCCGGAGCAATTGTACCCGGTCTTACGTGGGATCTTCGACGGCATAAAGATCATCCACGAAGCTGGCTTCGCCCACCGCGACATCAAGCCGGACAACATCCTTTTCGTCGGGGGGATACCAAAACTCGGCGACATCGGGCTTGTGTCGTCACTCTCCAATTCCATGTCCTCCCTCGCCGGGACGCTGGAATTTCTGCCGCCGGAAGTACGCGCTTCCGACACCTCGGGTTCCGCCGACCGTGCATCGCGCCAGCGCAGCGATCTCTACGCCTTCGGCAAAGTCGTGTACTGCGCCGCGACCGGATTGGATGTCACGTGCTATCCGAGCGTTCCAACGCGGGCGGATCTGTCGCCGGCGCTGAAGTTCTTCATCCAGTTGTCATTCCGGCTGTGTGCAGGCAGACCGGGGTTCCGCATTGATTCCATTGAGTCGCTGGAACGGGATATGGACCGGATCGGGCGCGACCTCCTCCACGGCGGGCGCCCGCCGCTGGCGTGGCGGGCATGTCATAAGATCGAGTTGTTTTTAGAGTGGATACGCCGTCATACGCTTTATTTACTGCCGGCGGTCGTTCTGCTCGCCATATTCGGCGCAACCTTCTCCCGCATATCGAACTGGAATCGGACCGCGTCGTCATCTCCGCCGCCGCCACGTCAGCAGCCAACCGCTTCAATGGGGACCGTCGAATACTCCGTCCCCTCGTTGGGGTTGAAAATGCAGATACCCCGGCATTGGCAAGCGATGTCGGAAGGGTACATACGCGCCCAGATCGACGAAATGACCAAGGAACTGAACGAGTCAGAGAAGAGCGAGGAAGCGAAAAAACTTTTGCGGCAATCCATCGCCAAGGCAAAAACCTGGAAGGGAATGATCCGCTGCGACCTATATGATGTGATCGAGATCGGACGCGCCGACTACCCGAATCGGCACGTCGACACGCTGTGGAACATGCCGGAAGAACAGCTGAAGCGTGAACTCACGTCCCAACTCAGAGCATCGGGCGATGAGAACGCGAAGATCTACGGATTCGAACGCACTACACTGGCGGGCAGACGCTGCATCGTCGTCGATCTCACCTTGGATGGACACGACCGAGTGAAAAACTATATGCTTTCGGATGGCGACGGTTTTATTTCCATCGGGCTGACCGGTGATGCCGCCACCTTCCCCCGCCGGGATAAAGAGTTCGACGATGTGCTGAAAACGCTCTCGTTCACCCGTCCGGAAGCAGCGACCGCGCCGAAAAAGCCCGTAGCGTCCCCCCCGGTGCCACGGACGAAAGTCGCCGATCCAGTCGCCCCTGCCCCCGCGACACGGGAATCCGCCGCTGGCGTCGCCAGCGGGAAACGGCATTCCGAGGTCACCTACGAAACGCGGGAATTCGCCGATCCGCAAAAACGCTTTTCCCTTATGATACCGCAGCGCTGGCAGCCGGTGCCGGAAAACGTGATAAAACGCCGTTTTTCGGAACTTGAGCGCAAAGCGTCGAACGGCACGATCTCACCCGTGGAACAACACGGATTGACCTTGCTTTCGATAATCGGCAAGACGGGAGGTACAGTGATCAACTGCGACCCCGATCATGCGGACTTCATCGATGCGGTGTATATCGTTCCCGACTCGGGAGTTCCCTTGGATTTTTGGCGTTTGAGCGATGGGGATATCCGCAAAATGCTGGAGCAAAACGGTCCACCCGGCAGCAGCGTAACCAGCGTGATACACACCGAGATCGCCGGGAGGGATACCTTGAGAATGGAAACCTACGTCTCGACGACTCGCATCCGGCAATTGACTTACATCATCTTCGACGGCAAGGGCTCTTCCGCCAACTTCGCACTTGGCGCGCAGAAGCGGACCTTCGACTCGCTGCGAAAGCAATTCGAATCCTCGCTCGAAACGCTGAAATTCGCAAAATAATCGTCCCGCGTGTAAGAAATCGCTTTTTCGCGGCAGTTGGTTGACAGAGTGAAACAGCAAACAATTGAGGCCCACATGGCATTCACGACCCGAAAATCACTGCTGGCGCAACTCCGCGCGGGGGGGGAAGTCCCGTGGAGGGAGTTCTATGCCACCTACAAGCCGCTGATACTGCTCTGCGGCGGCGACTGCGGGCTCAACCCCGACGAAAAGGAGGAACTCGTCCAGAAAGTCATGAGCGAGATCTTCCAGCGGGACATCATCGGCAGATACGACCCCGATCACGTCCCCGACGATGTGGTCTTCAAGCACGACCCCGCGCGCGGACGCTTTCGCCATTACCTCCGAAAGATCATCCGTTATCAGGCGCTCCGGATAATTGCTCAACGCCAGAACCATCTGCCTCTTGACGAATCGGCGGCCGAACCGCCGGACGACTCGTGGGACCGCACCTGGGACGGCGAATGGAAACGCCATGTCCTCAACATGGCGCTCACCGAACTCAAGGGCCGGGTCCGGCCGGAGACCTATTCCGCATTCGAGATGTACGCGCTGCAGGACCGCCCGATCAAGGATGTGGCGGATTTTCACAACATGTCGTACGCGGCCATCTACACCGCCCGCAGCCGCTGCGTCGCCTTGCTGCGCGAGATTGTCAGAGAACTGGAGGAGAAATAAGATATGGCACACTACACCAAAGAGGAACTCGAACTCTACCGCCACGGCGAGATGTCGGTGCTGGGGCGCATCAGTTGCGAGTCGCATCTGAAACACTGCCAGAAGTGCGCTAAACTGCTCGACGAACTGCGCGACGAAGATCGCTTCGTCGACGAATTGCGCGACTCGGTGCTGGTCTACAAGGAACTTTCCCGCAAGCCCGCTACCCCCCGAACGCGACGCTCCCGCAACAGCGGCTGATGCCGCCGCTCCCCTGCCCCACGTAAGGATCCCCCGACTGTCACATGCATGTGGCGTCGGGGAATTTTTATCTTCGGCGGCGGCAAGCCGACACATCGGTCACGTGGAACCATGCGGTCCTGCCAGTCCGGTGAAACCGCTATTCTCCCCCATTAGGGAAAATTTTTCAAAAAATTTCCCCGACGGCGTAAGATTGCCGAAAAACTCCGCAGTTAGATTGTCGGAAAGCGGAAAAAACCAAATTACAGGAGGAGTAAAGATGCAGGAGTTTCACCGGGAGTGGGTCCGGCTGTTCGCGGCGCTCTGCGGCGTCACCGTCGCGGCGGCGCTGGTGCTGCTCGCATTCGTCCTGATCCTCTGCCGCTCGGTGAGGTGATCAAATGTTACTGAAACCATAGCTCGCCAGTCTTCTCGGCGACAATAGAGAAGGAAAATCATCCAAATTTGGAGAATGATCATGATCAAACAGAACAGCACCAAGACCGTCAAGGCGGTCGTGACCCCCGCGGCGTTCGTCCGGAAAAGCACGGCGATCGCGGAAAAGCAGTCCTACGACTGGAAGGCGCAACGGAATTCCGTCATGGAATCCGGCACTGCCAGACAGACGTTCGCGAATCCCCCGATGTGGGAAAACGATTGATTGCGGATGATGCATTCTTTGTTTTGAAGAAATAACATCTTCCACTCCGAGGGGCATGAGTTCGGCGGGCTCAGATCCGATCCGGCAGTGAATGGCTATGGTTCGTTGATTCGCTGCCAATCGGTTTGAAATCGCGATTTCATGCCCCAATTTTTTAAGTTGAAAACGGAATATGTCATTTATGATCCTATTGATCACCAGCAGTTGGACCGGCACCGCGGACGATCTCGCCTACATTTTTGAACAGCGGAAAATCCCGTTTTTCCGTTTCAACACCGACATGTACGACCATTACCGGTTTTTATGGCAGGGTGACGAGTTCGAGATCGTCGACCCGCTCGGCAGGGTATGTAACTCGCATGATGTTTCGATCTGCGTAATGTACAAGTGCATTCTGTGGCCGCCGCACATGCGGCAGAAGTTCGACAAGATAAAAAATCCCTTGTATGTGACATACATCCTTAATGAATTGTGCGGTTGCATCGCCAATTGGGCGATGGATAGAAAACTGCTGCGATTGTGGCATCCGACCGAATATGCCTACCCAAAAACCCGACAGATGGAAATTGCGAAGAAATATTTTTCCGTACCGGAGTTCTCCATCCACTGGGGATTTGCGATGAAGTCAAAAGAAGTTATCGCAAAGCAATTGGTGCAGAGGTCCCTTGATGACGGCTCACTCCCCTTCGCCGACATTGTTGACCGCGCGACTCTTGACACGGCGTACCCGTGGCTCACTCAGGATATCGCCGCGGGGGATAGGGATGCGACCGTGCTTTATATAAACGGCAATGTTCACTGTTTCCGATTTGCCTCCGAACGAGGAAACATCACCGACTGGCGAACTACACAGGGAACCGAAATAAACCAATGGGTCCCCTGGAATGCCGGTGCCGATTTCGAAAATAAAATACGCTCGTTCATGAATGAATTGGAATTGAAATTCGGGCGTTTCGATTTCATTATCGGCGGCGATGACCCCCAATTTCTCGAGGTCAATGCCCGCGGACAATTCGGTTGGCTTGACGATGAAAAAATGACATTGAACAACGAAGTCGTCGACGCAATTCTTGATCCGAGTTCGACCGTGAACTGCTGAAATCATGCCCTCCCCCCGCCCCGCACTTACCGTATATGCTCTGCTGAAACGCCGCGGCATAGCCGTGTACACCTTGTTCGCGGTCGCGCGGTCGGTATTGCTGGTGGCGATTCCGCTCTTGTTGGGGGCGGTCATCAACGCGATAGTGGCGGGAAAGCCGCCGTATCGGGAGTTTCTTTATCTCTGCGCCGACGCACTCGCCTCATTGGTGTTGGAATGGCAACTGCGCCGCGCGATGCTCCGCATTTCGCGCGATGCGGAACTGGATTTGCAAATGCGGCTGTTGGACAAGTTCCGATCGCTCTCCCCCGGACGCAGCGGACAATTTCCCCCCGGCGAGACTGCGATGAAATTCTTCCGCGACGCGACGATGACGGGCGAATTTCTGCGGAGTTTCTACCCGCAGCTCCTCGGCGCATCGTGTGCGGTGCTTTTTTCGTTGGCGGCGGCATTGGGCAAAAGTTCCATCATCGCGGGGCTGTTCCTCGTCTTCATCCCGCTATTGACGCTGCCGACGATCCGCATGCGCGGAAGATTCCGCAATCTGCGGCGTTCGCTGCGGTGCTTCAACGACCATTCGGTCAACCGGATATTCGAGTGCATGCACGTATATTCCTATCTCAAATCGCTCGCCGCCGACGCGCCGTATTTCCGGTGTACCGCCGGATTGTTGCGCCGTTATCGCGGACTGAACCTACTTCATGACCGCACCGAAGCGGATTTCGAACACGCGAACCGCGCAGTACTGTTCACAGGCGAGTACACCATCCTCGCCGCCGCGTGTTTCATGGCGTACCGGGGAGATATCCCCATCGGCGATGTCGTGGTGTTTCAGGCGCTGTTCCTCTCGGTGCTGAACGCGCTAAACGGGGTGTTCCGGCTGTTGCCGAACATGGAAAATCTCCGCGAAAGCCTCGTTTCGGTCAACGAGCTTTTGACCGACGGCGCGGTCGAAGATGCGGACAGCGGGGTCTGCATTTTCTCCGCACTCGGGGATATAGAAGCAAAGGACGTCGTATTCGCCTATCCCGGAAACAGTCGAAAAATACTCCGCAATTTTTCTTGCCGCATTCCCGGCGGTAGCATCGTCGGCGTCACGGGGGCGAACGGAGCGGGTAAGACCACGTTATTGAAACTCCTAACCGGAGCGCTGACGCCGACCGCTGGCTCCGTCTCCGTGGACGGTATCGATCTCATACGACGGAACAAAATGATTTTTCGATCCCGGATCGCCTCGGTCTTTCAGGAAACACTGCTCATCACCGGCACGATACGGGACAACATCACGCTGAAAGACGGGCGCTACACCGCTGGAGATATCCGTCGCGCGTTGGAACTATCCGGGGCGGATGCCGCGGTCGCGCGGATGCCGGAGGGATTGAACCACCGCATCGACTTCAACGACGGCGGAGGTCTTTCCGGCGGCGAACGGCAGAAGATCGCCATCGCCCGCGCGTTGATCCGCCACCCCGACATCCTGGTCTTCGACGAAGTCACGAACCATCTCGATTACGAATCGCGGTTGAAAATGCGCGATCTGCTGGCAAGTCTGCGCGGGAAGACGACCGTGCTGCTCGTCTCGCACGACCCGGAACTGATAAAACTCTGCGACATGGAAATCCACCTTTCTATATAGACAGGACCGTCAACATGTTTCATCTTCTCGCCGCCGCGCTCTCCGGAGCCGCACTTACCGCCGCCGCATGCGGATTTCTGTGGATGCGCAATATGCGCAAACTTGCAGGCGAAATACAGCCTCCTCCCCCGACCGATCCCACCGAATGGGATCGCCGCGGGATGGCTTACCACGAAGCCGGTCATGCGGTATGTTCCCATTATCTGCCGGATCGCGAAGTGCTGGTGCGGATCACCATTTCACCCACCGACGAAGCCTTCGGGATGATCCGCACCGTCGCGCGTCCGCACCACAACGAGACCCGGACTTCTCTGTTATCCGCCATCGCCGTCATGCTGGCGGGCAGGATCGCCGAAGAGATGTTTTTGAAGGAGACGACCACCAGTTGCGTCCACGATCTCGCCAGCGCGCGGCAACTCGCCGCCGACATGGTGCTGACTTGGGGTATGGGCAGCCGCTCCGGACTGACCCTGCCGCCGACGGAACTGGACTATGGCGAACACTTGCGCGATCGCCGCGACGCGGACATCCGGGAACTGCTGGCGGATGCGGAATGCTCCGCGCACGACATCCTTGCGGAACACGCGGGCGAGGTGGAAAAATTGGCACTGTTGCTCCTGGCGAAAGGCACCATCGAGCAACCGGAAATCGATGACTTTTTCGGAGTGCGGAAAACCGGTTGAGCGTGTTCCGGAAAGATAATTCCGTCAGCGGCGGCTCAGTACGCCCGCCGTCACCACCTGCTCGTCGGCGGATCGCTTGCCGGGATCGCGGCACGAGAACAGCCCGAGCAGCAGCAGCAGCGCCGCCGCCCACGCTCCGACCGAACCGCGAATATTATGCCACGCCCGCAGCAGCACCCGGCGCCGGGACGGCGGCGGCGTCAACACGGACAACCCGGCGGCAAGTTCCCCCGCGGAACGGTATCCGGGCGTTTCCGGATCGCAGCACTTCAGGATCATCCGGTTGATCCGCGCATAGAAGGGATGCGTCCACCCCGGCGGCAGTTCGGGGAAACGCTCCGGCGCAAATCCGGTGAATACGCAGTACATGATCATGCCGAGCGCATAAACGTCGGCATGAAATCCATCCGACGGACGCGGCGGAGCGAACTCCCGAGTGCCGCCGTTGCTCCGATACCCCGCCGGCGCCGACGATCCCGGATCGGCGACCTTCGGCACTCCGCCGACGAAAAGAATGTTGTCCGGCTTCAAATCGCGGTGCGCAACACCGTGGGCATGGAGAAACGATACCGCGCCGACGATGGCGCGAACGATCCGCAGCCGTTCGTCGATGCCGCCGCGGGAGTGCGCCAGTTTCTCCGTCAGCGTGAGCGGCCGGTAACGGAACTGCCGCTCCGAAGCGCTGTCCGCCAGCGGCAATACGCAATAGACCGTCGAGCGTGTGCGCCCGACGTACAGGATGTCGATCAGATGTTCGTGCCCACGCGCCAAATTGCGGTACCCGGCGATGGCGGCGCATTCGCGCTCCCTGACGCGGTCGTTTCCGTCATCGATACGCATCACCCGCACCGCGCGGCGCACTCCGTCGCGGTCGATGCCCAGATATACCGTTCCGCTCCCGCCGCGTCCGCACTGTTCGATCAGCCGGAAGCCGGGGATATGCGGCAGCCGGCTCCTGCTGTCACCCGTCGACGCGATTTTCATGATTCACTTAAAATAAAATCATAATCTTTTATTTAATAATAAATAATATATTACGATAGAAACCGTGATTCAAATGTTTTTTCATTGTGATTGACAAAAAAACGCGGGGCGGCGGGACCAAGAAGATTGACCCCATCCCGGAAGGTAAGATCCGGTGCCGCCCCGCCGGGGTTGGGGGGCAATTTCCAGTGTGACGACCGCCGCCCGTCCGCGGGCGAACGCTCCCGAACGGGCGGCGGACCTCTTCATCACTCCTCTCTCGCATTTTCACTTAACCATTCGCGCCGGGCAAACGGGATTATTCACTCCGGAGAAAAAATTTTCAAAAAATATTTCCCCTCATCTCCGCCGAGCCTCCGGCTTGACATTTGGTGATACCGGATATAGTTTAATAGCCGAATATGGCAACTTCCGCGCCGGAGAAGCAAGAAAAAATCTGTGGCGGCGGCGGATAACGAAACAATACAACATGAGGAGTTCCCTTTTGACATGTATGCGATGACGACCGAGATCCCGTTCACCCGCGCAGGCGCGGACAAGTTGCTCAAACTTCACGAAGCAGTCGGCATGATGATGGATTGCTGCCAGTTTCAGGAGCATCAGGAGCGGAACTTCTGCGAATATTTGCGCGCCAACAAAATCGCCATATTTCTTTTTTCCATGCAGATCGACATTCTGCGCCGTCCGAAGTTCCGCGAAAAGGTGTGCACCGCGGTAAAGATCTACGGCTGCAAATCCATCTACGGTCTGCGCCGGCTCACCATGCGCGACGAAACCGGAAAACTCTGCATGATCGCCAACGCCACCGGAGCATTCTTCGACCTGAAGCAGGGCAAAGCGCTGAAACTCGATCCCGCGGAGCTCGGCGTGGCATATGACGAAGCGGAGCCGATGGAGTGTCTGCCGCGCAAGATACCGGTACCCGCCGCCGGAGGCTCCGAGTGTGCACCGTTCCGAGTGACGGGGTCGGTGCTCGATCCGAACGGACATCTGACGAGCGCGATGTACTTCGCCATCGCCGAAGACGCACTGGCCCCGGATCTCCGCTTCAACCGCGTGCGCATGGAATTCAAGCGGCAGTTCAAGCCCGGAGAACAGGTATTTCCGGTGCGCTTCACCCCCGCGGAGGAGGTCTGCGTTGTCGATCTGCGCAACGCGGATGGCGCTTCGTGCGCCGTTGCGGAGTTCTCCGCCGTCCCGCCCGACCGATTGCCGCAATGTTGAAAACAAGCGCCTTTTCTGCTATATTTACAAAGTGCAAACGGCAATATCAAAAACACCCAAGGTGAAAAATATGGCGAAGAAAAAGGACTATGAGATCCGGGATATCAGTCTCGCGGATTTCGGACGCAAGGAACTCGACATCGCGGAAAAGGAGATGCCCGGTCTGATGGCGGTCCGCGAACGCTACGGCGGTAAAAAACCGCTCAAAGGCGTGAAGATCATGGGATCGCTCCACATGACCATCCAAACCGCAGTGCTGATCGAAACGCTGGCGGAACTGGGCGCGGACATCCGCTGGGCGACCTGCAACATCTTTTCGACGCAGGACCACGCCGCCGCCGCGATCGTGAAGGACGGCATTCCCGTCTTCGCCCGCAAGGGAGAGACGCTCAAAGAGTACTGGGAGTACACCCACCGCGCGATGATCTGGCCGGACGGCACCGGTCCCGACCAGCTGGTCGATGACGGCGGCGACGCTACCATGCTGATCCACTGGGGCGTCCGCGGCGAGGACGACCCGAAGTTTCTGGACCGCAAGCCCGGTTCCGAAGACGAAGCCGAAATACTGAAATTGTTGAAAAAACTCCGCGCGGAAGATCCGCGGCACTGGCACAAGATCGCCGCCAACATCCGCGGGGTTTCCGAAGAAACGACCACCGGAGTCTGCCGGCTGATCCAGATGGCGGCAAAAAAGCAGCTGCTCTTCCCCGCGATCAACGTCAACGACGCGGTGACCAAATCCAAGTTCGACAACACCTACGGCTGCCGCCACAGCCTGACCGACGGGATCAAACGCGCTTTGGACGTGATGCTCTCCGGCAAGGAGGCGGTGGTCTGCGGCTACGGCAACGTGGGCAAGGGCTGCGCGGAGGCGCTCGCCAACGAACGCGCCCGCGTGATCGTCACCGAAGTCGATCCGATCTGCGCGCTGCAGGCGTGCATGGCGGGCTTCAAGGTCGCCCCGGTCGAAGAGTGCCTCGCCACGGCGGACCTCTATGTGACCTGCACCGGGAACACCCGCGTCATCACGGCGGAGCACATGGCGAAGATGAAGGATCAGGCGATCGTCTGCAACATCGGTCACTTCGACAACGAGATCGACGTCGCCGGGCTCAAGGCGATAAAAGGCATAAAGATACTGGAGATCAAAGGTTACGAATGTCCGGTCCACCGTTACACCTTCCCGGACGGTCACAGCATCTACCTGCTGGCGGAAGGGCGGCTCGTGAATCTCGGCTGCGCCACCGGACACCCGAACTTCGTGATGAGCTGCTCCTTCACCAATCAGGCGCTGGCGCAGATCAGGATC
>CACZPY010000291.1 GCA_902783135.1 uncultured bacterium | reverse complement strand
GCGGGAGCGCCGGCGCGCCGCGCCACCACCACGGATAGAGCCACGCCAATACCGCCATGCCCAATGCAAAGCGCAAAAATTCACCGCACCGGCGCGGCAGCAGCCAACACCCCATGCCGCGCGCCGCGAGCAGCAATAGAAACAGCGCGGAAAAGTTCCGAAAAATCCCGCCGCCCAGCGAAGCGATGAAAGCATCCAGCTCCATTTCAGGGATTCCTCAACGGCAGGTCGTCCAAAGCTGGCTTGGAGATCAATTCGTCGATGCGTTCCAATGACAGATCCCGCAACTTCAGGAGGTAGATCAACCGGTTGCGCCGCGAAGAAAGGACCACCGGATCGTACCCCCGGACCCGCATCACCTCCAGCTCCCAAAACGCGTTCAACGCGCTCAGCGGGTAGGCGTCCGACTCGCGGTCGAAGTAACGCAATGCGGTCTCCGGATCCCCTGCCGCCGCGTAGGCGCGCGCCAGATAACCGTTGCTGTGAACATATCCGGGGGAAAGTTTTTCGAAATGCGATATCGCCGCCCGCGGGTTCCTGAAATCGAACAACTCCACCATGCCGAGCCGGTAACGCGCTTCGGCGGTTTCCCGCCACGCCAGACTTTTTTCCAACTGCCGCCGGGCGGCTGCCGGATCGCTGCGCCGGGAACTCAACAACGACTCGCGGGCCCACCAGCCGGAACAGAACACGACCGCCGCCAGTATCGCCGCTAAAATCGCTCCCGCGATTCCGGCTGCCAAGTGTACTTTGCCTTCGCGACAACTTCCGCCCGCCAAGGCCCCTCCGACCGCCAGCCACAAAGTGCCCGCCAACGGAGTGCCGAGCAGAACATCGAACTGGCCGTGCACCAACATCACCAGCACCATCCAGAAGCCCCAGGTGCGAACCGCCGAAAAACTCCGGAACCCGGTACACGCCGCCAGCGTCAGCAGCAGGACCATCAACCCGCCCGTCACCCCGTGAGTACACCACGCCGCCAAAAACTCGTTGTGCGGGTGGGGATGAAAATTGGCGGCATAGTCGCTGAAATAATATTCCCGCGGCAGCAGCGGATTGATGTGGCGCTCGAAGTTCCCCTCCCCCAACCCGTGGAGGCTGTGCCCCAGCGCAAGTTCCATGGAGCCGCGCCACAACCAGAAACGGCTGGAGCGGATCGTCGAATCCGCCGGGCCGAGCCAGATCGACAGAAACATCGCGATCCCCGCGCCGCATCCCAGGACGGTCATGATAAGACGCTGCCGCGCGGGGATCTTCCACAACAGCCACAGCGCCGCCGCCGCCGTGATCACGCCGATGATCGTCCCGCGCGGGACCAGCTCGCGGTAACACAGCGACATCACCATCAAAAAGAGCGCCGAGGCGAGCACCGCCACCCAGAAATTACGGGCGGGCAGACGCCGGAACAGCAAAAACGGAGCCGGTATCAATACCGCCAGCAAGGAAAAATTCCAGTTCCAGTTGCCGGGCAGACCGATGCAGAGCGGAAAATGCCACGTGAAGCCGAGCAGCACCGCCAAGGTCAGCGTCCCCCACTGCGGCAGTATTTTAAGTATCTCGCGCGAAAGCACCATCCCGGCGAGCGGCATCAGCGGCAGGAACCACTCCGCCGGTTCGAGACGCCGCCCCAGATGAAAGGAACGCCAAAACGACAGCAGCAGCAACACTGCCGATGCCGCCACGAGCAACTGATCCACCCGGGACGATCCCGCCACCCGGCGCAATGCCCCGAGTCCGGTATAAAGAAGCACCGCCAGCGCCGTCAGCGCCATGACCGGAAGCGTGAACATTCCCGCCAGATTCCACGCCGAAAGCCGCGAGTCGAACCAAGTCAGCCACTCCAGCGGATAAGCGAAAAGCGGCAGCGTGAGCAATATCCACGCCGCGACCGTTCTGCCGCGTTCCGCCGCACGATCATATATGCCGACTTCGTGATTCACCGTGACATATCCCCTTTTGCGAAATCTTGGATAATATACGCTTGACCGCCTCATTTTTCCACCCGGCGGACCAAACAAAATACTTCCCCTGCGCATATGTGCCGGGATATTGCGCGATGCGGCAATTCGTGTTATATTATTCCGTGTTATAATTTCAACGCAACGCAAGGAGCCGATTCGAAGATGAACCAGATCAGCCGGGACGAGTTAAGATCATACATGCAGCAGTACAACGTCGACTATTCCATCGGCGACCTGACCCCCACGATCTGCGCGCTCCACGGCGTACCCGAACCCGCCGACTGCGGCGGCACCCCCATCGCCGAAGTCGTCGATCAGGCGCAGCACCTCGCGGACGGCGAAGGGAATATCCGGCGCACCTTGATATACTGTCCGGATGCCTGCGGCGATATCCAGCGTCAGAAATTTCCCGAACTTTTCAGCCGGGTCGAAAAACTCGCGGGGATGCGCTTTTTATCCTCCGCGGTCATGGCGAGCGTGACGCCGGTGTGCTACGCCACGATCTTTTCCGGCGCCTCGCCGGAAGTCCACGGCACCCAGCGCTACGACAAGCGGCGGATCGAGATCCCGACCCTCTTCGACGTCTTCGCCGACGCCGGCAAAAGCGTCGCCATCGTCGCAGTCAACAACTGCTCCATCGATACGATATTCCGCAAGCGCAAGGTGGATTACTACTCCACGCGCGACGACGCCATCGCCCACCGGATCACCCGGCGGCTCATCGCGCAGGACGAGTATGACGTGATCGTATCCTATTACACTTCATACGACCATCTTTCCCATCACTTCGGCGGGTACTCGAAGATCGCCGAGGCCGCGCTGACCACCGCCGTCGAGTATTTCGAAGAGCTCGTCGCCGACGTCGACCGGTACTGGAAACAATATCCGCGCGCCGTGGTGTGGACCCCCGACCACGGCAACCATGTCATCGGCGAGGAACACAGCGCCCACGGCAAAAACATCCCGGAGGACATGCTGGTGAACCACTGCTACCGCCTCCGCGCCGCCGAACTTTGATCTATGCACACATGAAAAGCGGCGTTCCCGGTCTTTCTCCGGAAACGCCGCTTCGTTGCTTTCAGCAGAAAACGCTTACAGTTCGACTTTCAGATCCTTGCGCATCTGCTTGACCTGTTCCAGCGCCTTTTCGACCGACTCGGCGCGCGCCAGCAGCACTCCGAGACGGCGATGCCCGTTCAGTTCGCCCTTGCCGAAGATCCGCATCGCGGTATTCGGCTTTTCGAGGACCTTTTCCAGATTGTCGAAAGCCACCTGCCGCGAATTGCCGTCCACGACGATCGCCTTGGAAGCGGAAGGGCCGTGGAACGCGATGTTCGGGATCGGCAGACCGAGGATGGCGCGCGCGTGAAGCGCGAACTCCGAAAGATCCTGCGAGATCATCGTGACCATGCCGGTATCGTGCGGACGCGGACTGATCTCGCTGAAGATCACCTGATCGCCCTTGACGAACATCTCGACCCCGAAAATGCCGCGACCGCCGATCGCGTCGGTGATCTTCTTGGCGATGATCTGCGCCTGCTTCTTGGCGTTGTCGGTCATCGGCTGGGGCTGCCACGACTCCTGATAGTCGCCGTTCACCTGATGGTGTCCGATGGGTTCGAGGAACAGCGTGCCGCCGGCATGCCGGACGGTGAGCAAAGTGATCTCGTAATCGAAGTCGACGAAGCCCTCGACGATGACTTTTCCGGCTCCGGCGCGCCCGCCGGACTGCGCGATCTCCCACGAGGTCGCGATATCCGCCTCGGTCTTGACGACGCTCTGACCGTGCCCGGAGGAACTCATCACCGGCTTAACCACGCAGGGGATGCCGACTTCGCGCACCGCCTGCTTGTACTCCTCCTCGGTCGAGGCGAATTTGTACTTGGAGGTAGGCAGCCCCAACTCCTCCGCCGCCAGCCGCCGGATGCCCTCGCGGTTCATGGTGAGGAACGTCGCGCGGGCGGTCGGGATCACATGATACCCTTCCTGCTCCAGCTTCAGTAGTTCCGGAGTGGCGATCGCCTCGATCTCCGGCACGATATAGTCGGGCTTTTCCGCCTCGATGACTTTCCGCAGCGCCGCCGCATCCAGCATGTTGATGGTGTAACTGCGGTGCGCCACCTGCATCGCCGGAGCGTTTTCATAACGGTCGACCGCGATGACTTCGACGCCGAAGCGCTGCATTTCGATCACCACTTCCTTGCCCAGTTCGCCGGAACCGAGCATCATCACCTTGACCGCGCTCTTCGTCAGAGCAGTTCCCAATTTCGCCATGATGCAATCCCTTTTCGTGTTGTTTCGAGGATAAAAATCGGCATGGTTAAATATATTGTCATATCCGCGATTGTCAAGCCGTTTTCCGCCATTTCCGGACAAATCGTCCGGTGACAAAAAACCTCCGGGACCGCGGGGATCCCGGAGGCGCGTTCTTCAGCGAAGCAAACACAAAGTTTTACTTCTGCCCGTAGTAGGCGTTCTTGCCGTGCTTGCGCTCGTAGTGCTTGCGCACCAGCGACGCCTTGAGCGGCGGACAATTCGGACGCAGCTGCTCGGTCAGAAACGCCATCTTGCACAACTCTTCCAAAAGCTCGGCGTTGTTGAGCGCCGCCTGACCGTTCTTGCCCCAGGTGAAGGGACCGTGTCCGGCGACCAGCACCATCTGAACTTCCGACGGCTTCAGCTGCTTCGCCGTAAAGGCGTTCACGATCTGATTGCCGGTCTCGATCTCGTAGTCGCCCTGAATCCGCTCGTCGGCCATGAATTCGGTGCACGGGATCGGGCAGTTCATCGAATCGGCGTGAGTGGTGCCGTAAAGCGGCACATCACGCGCCGACTGCGCCCAGGCGGTGGCGAAGGTGCTGTGGGTATGCACCACGCCGCCCAGTTCCGGATAGGTCCGGTAAAGCACCAGATGGGTATTGGTGTCGCTGGACGGGCGGGTCGTGCCGTCGACGACCTTGCCGTCGGCGAGCGCAACCACAGGGATGTCCTCGACGCGGAGTTTGGAATACTCGACGCCGGAGGGCTTGATCGCCATCACTCCGTGCTCGCGGTCGACCACGCTCACATTGCCGAAAGTCTGCTTGATGAGTCCCGATGCGGCGAGGCGCATGTTGAGATCATAGCACAGCTGTTTGAGTTCGTCGTACATCTCAGAACTCGCCGAAGGAATCCCAATCCAGAGCGACCGGAGACGCGGCGTTGAGGATCGAATCCATATGCATCATGAGCGGGAACTTCTTGAGATCGGCCTTGCCGGCCTTGCTCGCGCGGCGCAGGAACTCGGCGACGCGGGTGATGATCGCGACCGCTTCCAGCGTGACGCCGCTCAACACTTCCTTGACCTGCGGATAGCTCATGCCGCGGCCGAGCAGCGTGCCCAGACGGCGGGTACGGCCGCCGAAGACCGTGACGTAGAGGTCGCCAGCGCCGGGCAGTCCGGCGACGAGTCCGCCGTTGCCGCCGAGCATTTCGACCAGACGGCGCATTTCCAGACAGCTCTGCGCGAAGAGCGCCGCCTGCGGATTGTAGATGGGGTTGAGATCCGGCGCGCCGGGGACGCAGTTGTCGGTGATGCCGGTGGCGTCGGTGATGCCCTTTTCACGCTCGGCGAGACCGACCGCGAGGGAAACGCCCATCGCATAGGCGTTCTTGAGCGCCACCGAGCACTCGACCGCGATGGTGTCGGTCGACGGCACGATGTGGTAGTAATTGGTGCCGAAGGTGGCCTTCGCCTTTTTGACCGCGTCGATGTTCTTGCCGCAGTAGTAGACCATGGTGTGACGGCGGTCGAAAAGTTCGAAGCAGATGCAGGGGCCGCCGACCGCGACGAAGTTCAGATCCGGACGCTTGCTCGCGAAATAGTGCGGGAAGACGTTCAGCGTATCATCGTCTTCGAGACGCATGCCCTTGGTGATCGAGACCACCAGCACGTTCTTGGGCAGGATCGGCAGCACGTTCTCGGTGAACCAGTCGACGCCGAAACTGCTGATGCCGGCGACGATCACTTCCGCGCCCTCCAGCGCCTGCTTGAGTTCGGTGATGTAATACGCCTTGGCGACGCCCTCGAAACTGCGCTTCAGCGTCGGATGGTTCTGCCCCGCCTTGACCGCGGCGATGATCTTGTCGTCGAGCGGCGACCCGACCAGCCGCACCTCGTGTCCGTTGTCCGACGCCGGACGCGCCATCGCGGAACCCATCATACCGGAACCGATGATCGTAACGATACTCATTTTTCTCCATTCCTCCTGCTGAAAAATGTTTTGGTTTTAAAGTTCGGGAAACTTTTCCTGCATCGGCAGGATGATATCAGGATCGTTGGTGGTGAGATAATCCACCCCGCAAGCGCGGGCGAGCACGTACTCCGCGGCGTTGCCGGGGGCCCAGGTATCGACCGTGATGCCGCGCTCGTGATAGAACGCCGTCATCTTCATCGTCAGCTGTTTGACGTTGATGCCGACGCGGTTGATGAGGTTCAGATAATCGTCCTCGCCTGCGGCGGCGGTCAGATTGAGAACGCTGAACCCGTGACGCGGGATGTGCGGAGCATACTCCTTGGCGGCGCGAAGCACGTTGGGCTTGAAACTGATGATGCTGCAATGGGTGTCGAAGCCGCGGGCTTTAAGTTCCGCGAATGTGCGCTTGGCGAGATCCCAATCGTCATCCTTGATCTCGACGGCGAGCCAGATATCCGGGCGCTTCGCCTCGACGAGGTCCAGAAGTTCACCGAACTCCGGAATGCGGGTCCCGGCGAACTCTTCGCCCTTCTTGATGCCGAAGTCGAGTTTTTTCAGTTCGGCGAGGGTCATATCGGCGATGTAGCCGGAGCCGTTGCTGCGCAGATCGACGTTGAAGTTGTGCGAGATCACGATCTTGCGGTCGGCGGTCATCCGCAGGTCGAACTCGATGCCGTC
>CACZPY010000290.1 GCA_902783135.1 uncultured bacterium | reverse complement strand
GAGCACCACCAAGGTGACGAACCAGAAAGTCACCATCACGGCGACGTTCTCGGGCGACTCGGCTAAAAAGCAGTATTCCGCCGACAACAAGACGTGGAAGGATTGCTCCGATACCGTTTCGGTCGGCAAGAACGGCACCTACTACTTCCGCGGCACCGATGCGGCGGGGAACATCTCGAAGGTGGCAAGCATCAAGGTCGCCAACATCGACAAGACGGCTCCCGCCGCGCCTACGGTCAAGGCGAGCAGCACCAAACTTACGAACAAGAATATCACCATCACGGCGACGTTCTCGAAGGACTCGGCGAAAAAGCAGTACTCCGCCGACAACAAGACGTGGAAGGACTACACGAAGGCGGTCTCGATCGGCAAGAACGGCACTTACTACTTCCGCGGCGTCGACGCGGCGGGAAACGCGTCGAAAGCTACGAGCATAAAGGTGACCAACATCGACAAGACCCCGCCGGCCGTCCCGACGGTCAAGGCGAGTACGACCGATCCGACCAACCAAAATGTTACGATCACGGCAACGTTCAGTTCCGACAGCGCCAAGAAGCAGTATTCCACCGACAACAAAACGTGGAAGGACTACACCAAGGCGTTGTCGATCGGCAAGAACGGCACCTACTACTTCCGCGCGCTCGACGCACTGGGCAATGTCTCGGAGGTCGCAACCATCAAGGTGGACAATATCATGGACAACGGCAACAACGACTGGGATACGGCAACGGTGCCGACGAACGGAATGTTCGCCGCGGTGGACAACTCGTTCGATGCGGCGGACTGCTACGATATCGGCGGGATCTCCTCGCTTGCGATACAAATGGAACGCGGCCAGATCACGGCGACATTCTGCAACGCGGACGGCGATGCCGTCGATTCGTTCGGGATCGCCTATAGCGACGATCCGGAGCTGAACGCGCGTTATTTCGATGCGATCGCCGACGAGGTGAAATTCCTCCGGATCGAAGCGGCGGCGAACGGCATCAACAGTTACCGCCTCGACAAGTTGGCGTAAGGCGCGCGAAAAGATCCACGACCGCTCACTTGGCGGGGGCGAGTTTTTCCCGAACTTTGCGCTCCAACAGTTCGGCGAATTCCGGCACGAGTTTTTCCTCGACCGCGACGCTCTTTCTGCCCAGTTCCGAACGGTAGAATTTCGCCAGTTCGCGGAGTTCCGCCTCGGAGTATTCGCGCGCATACATCGCGATCAGTTCCTCCTTGAGCGCCGCGAAGCCGAAGGTGTCCAGATAGAACTTTTCCAGTTCCGCCCGGTGCTTCGCGTACTCGGGCGACAGCGCGATCTGCCGCTCCAGCATGGTGCGGCAGTTGCGCTCCAGAAGCTGCGGCGTGCCTTTGGCTTCGAGATACTCCAGCGCCGCCGCGCGGTGGGATGCCGAAATTTCCGCCGCCGTCGCCGCAAAAGCCGTCAGCAGCATGACGGCGATAAAAAGATTACGCATCATCGGTCACTCCTCTGTCATACCGTTCACCGCCCCGCCGGAGCGAAGACGGCGCTGCCGCGGGCGAAATCGATCCGGGCGAGCCGCAGATAGATGTAGTCGCCCGGTTTGTAACTGCCGGAACCGCGTTCCGCCACGGCGCGCCGCCCGGCGCGGAAGGCTCCGCCGCGCAGCTGATCCATCGGCACGAAGCCGTACAGCCCCAATTCGCCGATGTCCACCTGAAGTCCGGCGTTGAGCACCTTGACGATGACCCCTTCGTAGAGGTTGTCGCCGCCGGATCCCAGCTGTTCCTCCAGATAGCGCAGTTTCAGCCGGTCGTTGGCGGCGTAGTAGGCGTTGTCGCCGCGCTCCTCCTGTTCCGAGCACCGGAGGGCGACCCGTTCGAGCGAATTGGAGGAACGGGTGCGTTTGTGCGTGTCGAAGTTCCACAACTGCTGATGCACCACCAGATCCGGGTAGCGCCGGATCGGGCTGGTGAAGTGGCAGTAACGCACCTTGCCGAGCGCGAAATGCAGCAGCCCCTGCGCGGCGTATCCGGCGCGGGGCATGGCGCGCAAGAGATGGCTCAATATCACCGGGCGGCGCGGATCGTCGGGCAAACCGGCGATGAACTCGTTGCAGCCTTTGCGGTCCGCGATGTTGCCGGGATAGAGGTGGAACGCCTCGTCCATGAGTTCGGAAAATTCGACGGTTTTTTCGGGCGCGGGTTCGGGGTGGACGCGATATATCCCGGCGACCCCGGCTTCGGCGAGTTCGGCGCCGACGGCGCTGTTGGCGGCGAGCATGAACTCTTCGACCAGCTGGTCGGCTTCGCGCGAAAACTTGCGGGCGAGACCTTCGATGCGGTTGGTCTCCTCGTCGCAGAGGACGCGGATCTCGGGGATCGGGAGTTCGATGAACTGCTCCGTCGCCATCCGCCGCTTGCGCATCGCCTGCGAGATCAGGAGCAACTGCCGGATCGCTTCCGTTTCGGCGGCGCTCCACTCGGCGGGCGCCTCGCCGGTATCGTGGAAACGCTGCACCGCGGCATAGTCCAAACGCCGCGAGATGGTCACCACCGTGTGCTCGCGGCGCGATCCGAGGATCGCCCCCGTCCCGGCGTCGACGGTGAAGAAATGCGAGTGCGCCAGACTCGGGGTCCCCGCCTTCAGACTGATCTTGGCGGTGAGCGACGGCGGCAGCATCGGCAGCGTCCGCCCCGGCAGATAACAGCTGAATCCGCGCCTGGCGGCGGCTTCGTCGAAGTGCGACCGCGGCTCGATGAACGCCGCCACGTCGGAGATATGGACGCCCACTTCGAACACCCCCGGACGGTCGCCGGGAGTCACGGAAAGGGCATCGTCGAAATCCTTCGCGTCCGTGGGGTCGATGGTCAGCACGGTGAGATCGGGATACTCCCGACGTTCGATCTCGCGCGGCACGATGGCGAGTGCCGCCTGATCGTCGGCTTCGCCGTAACGCGGCGGCAGTTCGAACTCCGCCATCACCGCGTCGAGGTCGGCGGCGATCTCCCCTGCCCTGCCGAGCACCTGCCGCACCGATCCGTCGAATTCGCCGCCCCCGGGCTTGAGGCTGAGCCGAACCCAGTCGCCGACCTTGGCGCCCTTGCGGTAGCCGCGCAGACGGACGCTCTCGGGCATCCGGGGGTTCAGCGGACGCACCACCCCGCCGGCGAGCACTTCGCCGACGAGTTCTTCCCGGGTGCGTTCGATTATCTTCGAGACGCGGCCCACAGGACCGCGCGCGGAGTCCTCGGGGTGCCCGGGACGCGGCGGCAGTATCTCCAACTCGACGCGGTCCCGATCGAGCGCGCCGTTCACGAACTTGGCGGGGACGAAGACCTCGCCCTCCTGCCCGTCGGCACCGGCGGTCTTGACGAAACCGTAGCCGCCGGGAGCGATGCGCAGCACCCCTTCGACGGTGTCGCGATGACGTTCCGCGCGGCGTTTTTCGGCGCGGTCGCGCAGACGCCGCAGATGCTTTTTACGCTCTTTTTTCATTTCTATTTCCCCCAAAAATGCCCCATTTCGCCTCCGCTGCGTTCATTTCGCATACCACGCCGACAATATAGCACCCGCCCGGCGAAATTCAAAGCGCAAAACCGCAAATCGTCGCCGCAAAACCTCATACGCGACCCTGCCGGTCTTGACAAGGAAACGTTCCGCACTATATTAACCGCCGGTGACATCATGGAAATCGAGTTCAAAAATATCACCTGGTTTCCGCGCGGCACGCTTGCCGACATGCTCGCCGACGCGTACGGATCCGATCCGCGCTGGGCGGCGGAACGGCGGGAAGCGTGGCGGACCTTCGACGACTTCTTCTTCGATCACCCGGAGATCGCGGAAAAATACGGCTTCGTCACGACGATCGACGGCGAACCGGCCGGTTTCATGACTTGGGATCCCTGCAAGCGCCCGGAATCCGAGGAGATCGGATACAACTGCATACTGACCCGATACAAGCGCCGCGGTTACGGCACGCTGCAGCTGCGCGAAGCGGTACGCCGGATCCTCCTGTCCGATCATCCCCAAAGGATCGTCGTCACGACCAACGCGTCGCTGCTCCCGGCGCAGAAGATGTACGAGCGCGTCGGCTTCCGCAAAACGGGCGAGCGGCCCTCCCCCGTCTCATTCGCCGGAGCCTTGCTCGATTACGAATTCATTCCGCCGCCGACAAACTTGTGAAAGCGGGATCGCAACAGCCGTGATTTTGCCTTACAAGGTCAATTTCTGCCGTCCGGCGGCGACGGGGAAGCTTTTTCCGTTGACCTCGAGGGTGAAGGGTTGATCGGTTTCCACTTCGACGCAGCCGTTTTCGGCGATCAGGTCGGCGGTGATGCCGCCGAAGCGGAGTTTTCCGACGCCGACCCGGCCGGGCAGCGTCGTATCCAACTGCCAGCGGACCCGGCGCGCGAAGGCGTCGACCGAATATATCCCGACGACGCATTCGATGAACATGGCGATCGGCGCCAGCGCGGACCATCCGCAGAAGTCCTTACGGCACAGGACATCGTTACGCACCTGACGTCCGGGCTCCGGCTCGAACGGCGAGTAGCACTCCCAGATCGAGTGCGGCTCGAATTCGCGGTAGACTTGGAGCATATCCTTAAGCAGCGCGAGCGTCTGACGGCGCGCCAGATCGAAGAAGCCGAAGCGCAGCAGCCCACGGACGGTCGCATAGGCGGTCGGCACCCAGACCGCGCCGCGCCAGTAAGCGCCGCCCTCGGCGTGGAAGTCACCGTCCTTGTGCGCCAGAGAAGCGAAGGGCACGCCGCCGCCGAACCACTCGGGCGCCAGCAGTTTTTCCACCATGAGCCGCGCCTGCTCCGCGTCGGCGGCGCCGGAGGCGAGCGCCCAGTACGAGGCGATCGTCGGCACTTTGCAGAAGTCGTTTTTTTCGAGCGACCGGTCGTAGAAGAAGCCGTCCGCCGCGTCCCAGTAACGGTCGTGCAGAAGTTTCCCCTTGCTTTCGGCTTTATGCCGCCACTCCGCCGCCCGATCCGGTTCGCCGATCAACTCGAACATATCGGCGATGCACTCCGCGGCCAGAGCCTGCTGCGCCAGCGCGTCCAGCCACAGCAGATCGCTCGTGGCGGGGCGGTGTTCCTCGGCGCGGTCGCCCCGACGCCCGCGCGGCGAGTTGTCCATGCCGCTGCGCCCGCCTTCCCACGAGTAGCCTTCTTCGCGCACGATCCAGCAGGTCGGACACACGAGCCACGGCGCGGTGAAGGTGGTTTTCAACTGTTCGAGCCAGTCGTAGTGTTTTTGCAGATACTGCTCTTCCAGCAGGAGTTTGCGCAGATGCTTCCGGTCGCCGGTGAACAGAGCGTTCTGATATTCCGCCCACGCGAAGAGCGGCGGATTGTCGGCGATGTGGCAGCGAAGTTTGATCCGGCTGCCCGCGGGAGCCCTGTCGGTCGCCCACGCCGGTTCTCCGGGCGGGACGGTCACGAACGGATACTCCGCGTCGCCGTACATGACGTCGTAGAAGTTGTGCAGCGACTCGACGCCGGGGAAAAACTCCGGAGCGTATTTGCAGAACATCGACATGAAGCACGTGTCCCATATCCAGATATTGGTATGGCAGAACGCCTCGTCCATGTACTCCTCGCGCGGCATGCCGGGGATGAATTTGACGTGCTGCGCGGCGCTCTCCCACGCCCGGTGATAGAGTTCGACCAGTCCGGGCTCGGCGTCGTAAACCGGACGCGGCACCCGGGCGAGGCGCTCGGATACGGAGCGGATATCGTGAATCGATCCGTTTTCGTTCATGATATGAGCCATGTACTATTCCCTGCGGAGGACGGGGCATCACGCCTTGTCGTAGGGTTTGCGTTGTAAAATATCCTCTGCACAGTAGATTTTCAAGTAGTGACCGCATTGTGCCTTTATAATAAAGGCAAGGGGAAAATCTGAGGAGTTTTTTACAGCAATATCGCCACCATCGGTCATTTTTTTCGCCGCTTCAACGGTACGGAGAAGCAAAACCCGAACCTTGCCGCAGAGATAGTCGCTGCCGAGTTGCCGGGGGTGCTGAATTGGGCGCTCGTCGGGCTGGCGAAACTCCGCAAATTGCAACAGTTCCCCGAGTGTCCCGGGGGGGCGGCGCTGAAAGACGAACACCGCCTGAGTTGCGACCATGAGCGCGAGTTCCTAACAGAACACGTCGAAGCCGCTCCTGGTGATTTTGTCGGTTCGCAATGCCTCTACGATCGATATCGTGATTGGGCAAAGGGGAACGGCTACCATCCGGTTGGCGCGGCGAACTTCAAGAATGCTGTCATGCGTGTTTTTCCGGGAACGTCCACCGAGCGGAGGAGACTGTGCGACGCCCAACATACTCTTTATATCAACATCAAGCCCAAACTGGGGAGCCGCATTTAATGTGTGCAGGCTGTGCAGGCTCCGTGTATCCCCATATACAAAACCTAAATTTCTTTACGCACACGCACGTGCGTATGGGGGGGAGAAAAAATAGGTTTCCATATAGGTGAATAAAAGCCCCTGCACACCCTGCTCGGAGGCAGCAAGCGCAGCAGCCGGAGGAGCCGCTGCGCGCCCTTTTTCACTTCACCACCGGGACTGACTCCAGCTGGTGGTGTAGTTCGGCGACAGCATGTCGCGGCGCTGTGGATTTCAACTAGACCCCACCACTCACCAGCGGATAGACAGAAAATGCACCGACCGTCCCCCGGCAAGGTGACGCTTGCCAGAGACAGTCGGCGCAGATGATAAAAAGTTCCCCCGCCCCGCAGCCGGAGATGTCGCGAACTCCGGCGAAAAGGGAGCGGAGGAAGGTTTGATTATGCCAGTTGCTTGAACTTCAGCACGCCGCTTTCGAGGCCGAAGCCCCAACCCGCGTAATCGCCGGAAGCGATCTGCTGGTTGTAGGCGAGACCGCTGGCAATCTCCGCACCGCCGACCTCGACGTCGAAGGTCGTGCCGGAGAACGCTTCGGCGACGGCGGCGATGTTCCAGCCGCCTTGCGCCTGCGCATCGTCCGCGAAGCTTACCTTGATGGAATCGCCCGCGAAATCGGCATTATCCCAAGTCAGAAGCGACGCTCCTGCGAGAACGTCCGCACGGTCGGTGAGATCGAACACCCACTTGCCGTTGCTGACGCTGCCGGACTCGGTCGAAAGCGTCATCGCGGTCGAGCCATCGAGTGTGATGCCGTTGAAGCCGCCGAGCGCACCTGCAAACTCGCCGGTATAACCGGAG
>CACZPY010000289.1 GCA_902783135.1 uncultured bacterium | reverse complement strand
GTTCACGAGCTGCAGCAGCGTGGTGCTGCTCGCGCGGATGGATTGCAGCGCCTCGTCCCTTTCGGCGGGGGTCCTGACGCCGTGCTGAAGAAGTTCGGAATAACCGAGGATCGCATTGAGCGGCGTGCGGATGTCGTGGCTCACGATGCTGAAGAACATGCTCCGGGCCTTCTCCGCCGCTTTGGCACGCTCCAGCGCCTTCTCCAGTTTGAACATGTGTCGCGCCGTCTGTTCGTCCTGAATGACGAAGACGTGGAGGAAGCAGTTGCCGATGAGACAGCCGAGCGCGGTGAACGGGGTGAGCGGCCAGATGACCTGAAGGATGATCGCCGCCGCCATGGTGATGCAGAACATGAATACCATCATGCTCCGCCTGAACACGGAATCCCGGCTGCCGAGGGCTTTCGCCAGCACGAAAACCGCCATCAGAATATTGAAGGCGACCAGAAGATAGAACGCCGGGTCGCGCATGCATCCGGTCTGATAACTGCCTTGGGCATCGATATGGAACATGCAGTTGTTGAAGGGATTCGCCGCCAAAAACGCAATATTCGAGGCGATGAGCGCATACCCGAACCAGGAGAGGATCCGCGCCGGCCATCTGCCGAGGTCCAGATACACGATGACATAACGGCACCACATGAAAGCGAAGGCGACCAGCGAGAGGAAGAAGAGCACCGTGTCGGCATACAAAAGGATCGTCCAGCCGAGGCCCGCGAATATGCCCCACGCCGCATCGGTCATATAATATGTCAATGTTCCCAGCAGAAAGCCGCGATAGCGTTTGGCGCGCGCGGTGACCACCCCGCGCCCGATGAGCATCTTGAAGTTGATGATCAAATGGATCGCTATCGCCACGATAGAGAAAACGGAATATGTGTAGCCCTGCATACGCTTTTTCCCTAAAGTTCGTCCCGACGTTCCACCAAGAGTACAGACCCCGATGCCGGATCCCGTGCACGGATATCCGCTTCGATAGTTATATTTATATAATATATCAGCGTTTTCGGTCTTTATCAAACGCAGGGTGGGATAACTTCACGTTGGGGCAGGGAACGGCTGCGCTTGCGCCGCCCTTGCCCCGTATCCGGGATGAAGGCGAAAAAAACGTATGAAGGATGCGGATCAGAACTTCGGCGCGATCACCGCCGCATTGAGAATGTATTCCGGCGGCGCGGGCGCCCAGGAGCGCATCCACCACGGTATGGCGCGGGGGAATTTTAATTTTCCCAGACGTATCAGGCGCGGACCGTATTTCTTGAGGTAAGACGGCACATCCTGGTCCCACAGGATGAGCGCCCCCTGTTTTTTTATGTCGGCGGGATCGATCCACTGGCTCTGACGGATGTCGTGCTCGAAGAACGCCCGCGGATGATCGGGCGAATAGTAACACATATTGCAGGCGAGTTTGCGGATCCCGATCACATAGGGGCAGGGCCGGTCGAAACGGCTGTGCCACTCCGCCGTAAGTTTGGCGGCGATCTCCCGTCCGGGGTAGACGTTGTGGTTGCAGCGCTTCTTCTGCCGATAGGGATGCCGGTACAGGTGGTCGTAGCCGAAGACCAGCGCCAGCACCACGGTGACGATGATCAGGAATGCTCCGAAGAGCCTCAGCGACCGCGGTTCGGGGCGTGGACGGTAAAACATCACCATCGGCAGGGTGACGAACAGGTAGTACGGCATCGTCCACGGTATCATGACCCGGCCGCCGGTCGTCAGCGCGAACAGCGACGAAAGCGCGGTGGGCGCCAGCGCGACGGTGAGGATGAACCACCGATCGAAGCCGACGGGTTCGGGGCGTTTGCCGGCACGCCGGAAGATCAGGATCGCGATTGCCGGCATTATCAGGAGGGATAAAAAATACGACCACGTGGCGAAGAAATTCGCCAGCCGGAGCCCCAGCGTGCGCGGCTCGTCAAGCTTGGCGCGGCCGAATGCGTAAGTGAAGGTGACGAAATCGTGCCGGAACAGCCATATGATGTTGGGCAGGACCAGCAGGAAGCACAACGCCACGCCCAGATATATCCAGGGTTTTTTGAGGCACTTCCGCCCGTCGGGAGTGGCCAATAGCAGTATTCCCAGCGACAGCGGCATGATCCCCGCGAGGTATTTGGTCATTATCGCCAAGCCGGAGCACAGACCGAAAGCGAGCCAGTTGGCCGGGTCGTTTTTCTTCACGCCGCGCAGATAGAACAATGCGGTCAGACCGTAAAGGGCGATGCACAGGATATCGTCGTTGAATTCGAAGGCGCAGTTGGAAAAAAACGGGACCAGCAACGCCGCAAGCACGGTGATGAAGGCGGAAAAACGATCCTTGAACAACTCGCGCGCCATCAGGTGGACCGAGAACAGACCGATCATCACCGACAGTTGGCTTACCCCGTAAAACACATACTCCGCGATCGACGTCGGGAGCAGTTTGAAGATCGCGAAGGTGACCCACGCCCCGAAATAGGGGTTTTTGTCGTATCCCCAGTCGAAATTCTGACCCCAAGCGACGTTTTCCGCCACGTCGACGGATACATTGCCGATGCACAGCGTCGGCAGCAGCGTCCACAGGCACATCCAGCCGACGAGCAGCCACAGCAGCGACCGGGTGGAAAAACGTGCGTCATCCGACGCCGAAACTCCGCCGTCGTCTTCGGTGCCGAAATGCCGCCGCAGAAAAACTTTGACTCCGCTCATATCCATGATCATGTCTCCATAAAACCGAATGTTTGAATCACGGCATAATATATCACGCATTCGGGACAAGTGAAAGTGACATGCGGTTTGTTTTTGCCCCTTCGAAGCAGCGGTACGCTCCCCTCGGGTGCGCTCTCAGCGGAGTTCACTGTTCTTGACCGTCGCCGCGGGGTCCGCGGTCCAGGTGGAGCCCAGCCATCCGGAAAAGCGGTCGGTGTAATATGTGATCATGTCGAAATCGTAGTGTTTCACTTTGGCACAGTGACCGTCGGCGAAGGAGAGGGTGAATCCGGTATGGCGTTCCTCCGCTCCGGTGACGTCGGGGGACGTATTTTGAGAGTAATTGTCCTGATCGCAGTCGCCGTCGGAGAAGAGGTCGAAGGGGCTTTCCTCCACCAGAATGATGTTGCTGGTTCCGGTTTTGGCTTGAGCGAGCCGGGACATGGTCCAACTGTTCCAGCGCATGACCCGCGAGTAGGGCTCGTGAACATTCAGCGAGTAGGAAAAGTCCCGTTTCGGCTCCGCGGGGCAACGAAAACTTTTCTTTTCGGCGATCTTATAGAGTTTGAGCTGGTTGATCCAGCCTACACGTCCGCCTTTTTCTTCATACTTGGCGACGCCCACCGGTACCGGATATCTTCCTTTGCAATTTTCGGCGTAAAGTTCCAGCATCAGAGTGATCTGCTTCTGATTGCCGAGGCACTGACCGGCTCGGGCGGCTTCGCGGGAGCGGCTCAACGCGGGCATGAGCGCTCCGGCGAGGATGGCGATTATGACGATCACCACCAGAAGTTCGATCAGTGTGAAAACCGATCCGCGTTTTGCCGTCATCGTCCCTGTCCCTCGGTATAAGCTTCGGTCGCCTGCGCCGTTTTGGGAGCGATATCATTGGCGGCGCAACTCTCCGATTATTATATACCGCATTTACGGAGTTTTCAAGGGGAATATCCATAAGAACGCCTGTTGTCGAAAGGGCGGGGATAAGAAATTGTGTCGGCGAAAAAATAATGGCGACCGTTGACTTTCTGCCGGACCTCGCCTGCTTGAAAAACCCGGAAAGCGCGGATATTTTAACTGCCGTAATCGAACGACGTTCACCATGGAGAAGAAGTACACCATGAACCGACGTGCCGGGGCGGTGTGCCGATGACTGCCGCCATTGCGGGAAATGCGACCGGGTGTCGGAAAAGGCATTGGTCCGCGTCGGCGGCGAAGAACCGTAAAAATGTGCCGAATACGGTTTTTTACGGCGATCCGGGGCGGAGAAACTCACCCGAAGAGCGATTTGAGCTTTTCCAAGTTGATCGGCTTGAGTAGGATGCCGGTGAAGCCGTCCGATTCGGCCTGGATCCGCGCCTCGACGTCGGCGGTGACGAGGTACACCGGCAGGTGCGCCAGCTTCGCGTTGCCGCGGATGGCGCGCACCAATTCGCCGCCGTCCATTTCGGGCATCCAGAGGTCGGAAAAAACGAGGTCGAACTCCGAGCCGTCTTTCAATGCCGTCAGCGCCTCGCGTCCGT
>CACZPY010000288.1 GCA_902783135.1 uncultured bacterium | reverse complement strand
GTACGCTCCCGGACCGCTGACGAAAAAGCAGGGCACGCTGATGCGCTGGGGCGGACGGTCGTCGATCTGCAGGACAAGTTCTCCGGCATGATTGTACTGGATCCCGTAATAGCCGTCGAAGCGGCGGGTGTTCCGTTCGCCGTAGAATTTCATCTCGCCGTACTTGATGAACCGGATGTCGGAAAAGTAGTCCATGATTAAAAAGTGTAAAATAAAGACAAATTCGCCATAGACACAATGATGAAACGGTGTTATACTAAATATAATTCAAAAAATAAAAAAGACAAACCGTCTTCACGGTCAAAATTCGAAAAAAAGGAGATCGAAAATGCCGAAAAGCAAAATCGCCGTCACGTTGTTCAATGTTCGCGAGTTCTGCAAGACAGAAAGCGACCTCGACGCCACGCTGGACAAACTTTGCGGCATCGGGTACGAAGTGGTCCAAGTTTCTGCCGTTCCGCTGGATCCGGAGGTCATCCGCCGCCAGCTCGACAAGCACGGGCTCTTCTGCTGTGCCACCCACGAGAATTACGATGCCATCTGCGGCGATCCCGCCGCCATCGCGGATAAGCTCGACATCCTCGGCTGCGATTTCGCGGCGCTCGGCGCTCCGCCGAAGGACGAGCGCAGCAAGCCGGAGTTCTTCGATGAACTCGCCAAGATCATGAACCGCTGCGGCGAAAAACTCCGCGCCCGCGGCAAGAAGCTCGGCTACCATAACCATCACTGGGAATTCGAACGTCTCGGCGGGAAGGAGACGATGTTTGCCAAGATCCTGCGTCTGACCGATCCCGAATTCGTTTTTTCCGAACTCGACGTGCACTGGGTCACCCGCGGCGGCGGCTGCCCCGAAACGTGGATCCGCCGTCTTGCCGGACGCATTCCGGTCATCCACTTCAAGGATTTCGCGCTGGTCGACCGTGAACCGCAGTTCTGCGAGATCGGCGAGGGCAACCTCGACTGGCCGGGGATCATAAAGGCGTGCGAGGATACCGGCATCCCGTTCTACTCGATCGAGCAGGACCGGACCTTCCTGGATCGCGATATCTTCACGTCGATGAAGATATCTTTCGACAACCTGCGGGCGATGGGAGTCAAGTGAACTCCCGCCTCCCGGCGGAAAAGGACAGGATCGGAGAGCCGTAGCGGATATGAGAATCAGGATCGCGGTATCACTCTTGCTGCTGCTGCAGACGGTTTCGGGGGCGCTTTGCGCCGACGAGATCGTGCTGAAGCACGACAACTTCAAACGGGGACTTCACTCCTGGCGCATCCCGTCGTATTGGTCGGGGGACCTGAAACTCACCGATGACGGCGGGCGCAAGGTCATGCTTCTGGCGGGGACGGGCAGGAAAGGCAAGTCGCCATTCGGCAGGGCGTATGCCGAGTTCAAGCAGAGCGAACAATATTCCGGGACCGGGATATTGATCCATGTCACCGCCAGAGGGGAAGGGGAGTTCCTCGCCGGATTGCTGGTGTACCACCCGGGGAATCGCCGTCCGGAGTATCTTCCCGGCAAGGTCGTGAAGTTGACCAAGGATTTTGTTGCCTATGAGTTCGCCCTGACGATTCCGTGGCGCTGTCATAAGATACTGCCCTATTTGGAGGTCAAGAACGGCGGGCGGCTGTTGGTCAGGGAGTTCCGTTTGGCGGCGCTGGTCGATCCGGAGGTCAAATTGACCGCTGCGGAGAATTTGCGGATCGTCAAACCGGGGATGCCGCTGGAGCCGGTGCGGTTCCGCACCAACCGGCCGGGGGAGAAACTGGCGATTTCGCAACTCTGCAAGGATTCGTCGCGCGACGGCGTGGCAACTGCCGACAGTTCCGGCACGGTGTCGGTCGAACCGACCGATCAGGGCAGGGGGCTTTGGGAGATCGCGGCGGCAAAATCCGGCCGCGCCGCCTGCACTTACGTCATAATGGAGACGGCGGAGGACTTCGACCGCTCCGACGCATTGGCGAAGCAGGTCAAACTCGGTCGTCCGCTGCATATTCTGATCCTCGGCGACAGCCTCTCCGACTTTTTCCGCGGTTACAACTACGTCGACCGGCTGGAGTTCTGGCTCAACCGGTACAATCCGGGGCAGGTGACGATCCGCAACGCGGGGGTGCACGGCGACTATGTGGCGCGGATGCGCGACCGGCTGCGCGGCACCGTCGGCGAAGCCAAAAATGTCTACTGTCAGTCGCGTTACGACCGGCTTTTCGACGAAAAGTACGACCTGATCCTGATCTTCCTCGGGCAGAACGATACGCGCACGCCGAGCGATCTCAACTACGCGCGCCCTCTGACCGAACCGAAGGAACAGTATGAAGGGCTGAAGGAGATCGTTGGTTTCATCCGCGGGCGTTCGGCGGCGAAGATCGTCCTCGTTTCGCCGTCGCCGTGCTGCGAGGAGTTTATCCGCGCGCGGCAGGAGAAGGCGAAACCGGGAAAGAAGTTCGTGCTGTTCGGCAAGCGGGAGTTCGTCGACAACTACGATCTGGTGAACCGGCGTTTCTGCGAAGAACTGAAACTGGATTACATCGACATTCTCGATCCGATGCGCAAGGCTTCGAATATGAAATCGTTCTATATCCGTGACGGCGTGCATTTGAGTTTGATCGGCGGGCGATTCGTCGCGGACGAGATACTCAAGTATTTCACCGGCAAGTGATGCTTCCCATCTGTGCCGACGCGATCGGCATTTCATGATGCGGCGGCGGCGATTTTGCGTTGCCGCCGTTTGCAAACGGCATTGTGCGGTGTTAGATTATACGCCATATTTGTCTTGTCGATATCGATCACTAAATAAGGAGTGCGGAAATGAGTTATTATGGTTATTATGAAGTTTCTTCCGGTCAGGTATTGAACGACATCACACTGGATTACGGAACCATTTACGTCTACTCCGGCGGTACGGCGAACAAAACTACCGTGAACGACGGCGGCTGGATGTGCGTCAGTTCGGGCGGGGCCGCGAACCGGAACACCCTCAACGAAGACGGCGAAATGATGATCTGTTCCGGCGGCACGGCCAATTCCACCACCATCAACGATGACGGTGAACTGTATATCGAAGCGGGCGGCGTGGCGAACAACATCAAACTCAATCCGGGCGGCGAGTTGTATATTTCCTCCGGCGCCAAGGCGAACACGGTCACCGTGAGCAAGAAAGGCGAAATGTTTGTCTTTGCCGGCGCCTCGGCGCTGAAGGTGAGCTGGACCCCGTGCGTCGGATTTGTGGCGGTCGATTCGGGTACGGTGACCTTTGCCAAAAATTACAAAGGCGTGTACTTCGGACGCAGCGGCACCGTCACATATTCTTCGTCGATGACGGGCAACAATGCGAAACTTTCCGACTGGAACACCATGTGCGTGATGAACAGCGGTCGGGCGAACTCGGTCACCGTGAACAAGAACGGCATGCTTTTCGTTTACTCCGGCGGCACCGCCATGTCGATCCGGGAAAACGGCGGAGTCGTGACCGTCGCCAATGGCGCGAAGGTGAGTTTTATCCCCACCACGCTGAACAAATTGGTGCTTGATGAGGCGTTCGCCACCTTGCACTCCGGAACCACTGCCAATTCGACCACGTTGCGCGATGGCACGCTATATATCTTGGGCGGCGTGGCGAACAAAACCGTCAGCGACGATGGCAATATCTATATCTACCACGGCGGCGTGGCAAACAGCACCAACATGCTCGAAGGCGAGATGGAGATTTACTCCGGCGGGGTGGCGAACAACACCACCTTGAGCAAAGGCGCGTCTCTTTACGTATTCGCCGGCGCAGTGGTGAACAACACCGTTGTCAATCATGATCTCGAAATCGACTTCGGCGGGGTGGCGAAAGCCACCACCGTGGGCAAGAAGGGGCGGTTGAGGATCAGTTCCGGCGGCAGACATTCCGGCAAGTTGACCGTCTCCGCCGGAGGGGGTGTGTATTGGGAAAACGGGAGCATCTTGGACTTCGACATCTCCGGCGTCAAGCCGGGGAATTCCGCGCAGGTCAACAACCTGGCGCTGGCTCTGGAGGCGAGCGCTTACTACGGATCGCCGGATTACTATGTCACGGTATCGTCGACTCAGACGTCCGGCACCTACACGCTCGCCGGCGGTGCGGCGAATTTCGACAGCACGATCACGGTCTATGCCGCAAAGAAGAAGCTCGGTACGGTCACGGTCGGCAATACGCTCGACAGCAGCATCGGTACCTACACGTTGACGAGATCCGGCGGCAAGCTGCAGCTTAAGGTCGTCGGGTTCGGCCCCGCCGCACCGACGGTCAAGGCGAGTACGACCAAAGCGACGAACCAGAACATCACCATTACTGCGACCTTCACCAAAGACAGCGTGAAGAAACAGTATTCCACCGATGGCAAAAGCTGGAAGAGCTATACTCAGGCGCTCTCGGTGGGCAAGAACGGCACGTACTACTTCCGCGGCATCAACGCCGGCGACAACGCGTCGAAGGTGACGAGCATCAAGGTCAGCAACATCGACAAGGTCGCGCCGACGGCGCCGACAGTCAAAGTGAGCACCACCAAGGCGACGAATCAGGATGTGACCGTCACGGCGGATTTCAGCGCCGACAGCTCGAAAAAGCAGTATTCGACCGACAAAAAGACGTGGAAGACCTACTCGAAGGCGCTTACGGCAACGAAGAATGGAACTTACTACTTCCGCGGCACCGATGCGGCGGGCAACGTGTCGAAGGTGACGAGCATCAAGGTCGCCAACATCGACAAGGTCGCGCCGACGGCGCCGACGGTCAAGGTGAGCAGCACCAAACTCACGAACAAGAACATCACGATCACGGCGACGTTCTCGGACGACAGCGCGAAGAAACAGTACTCGACCGACAACAAGACGTGGAGCACCTACAGCAAGGCGGTCTCGGTCGGCAAGAACGGGACGTACTATTTCCGCGGCGTCGACGCGGCGGGCAACGCGTCGAAAGTGACGAGCGTCAAGGTGACGAACATCGACAAGACGCCGCCGACGGCGCCGACGGTCAAGGCGAGCACCGCCGAGCCGACGAACAAGAGCGTCACCGTCACGGCGACATACAGTAGCGACAGCGCCAAGAAGCAGTATTCCACCGACAACAAGACGTGGAAGAACTACACGAAGGCGCTGTCGACCGGCAAGAACACCACCTACTACTTCCGCGCTCTCGACGCGCTGGGAAACGTCTCGGAAGTGACGACGTACAAGGTGACCAACATCGACAAGACCGCGCCTGCCGCTCCGACGCTCGAGGCAAGTACGACCGATCCGACGAATCAGGATGTGACCCTCACGGCGATTTTCTCGGAAGACAGCGCCAAGAGGCAGTACTCCGCCGACAACAAGACGTGGCAGGATTGCGCCGATACCGTCGCAGTCGGGGAAAACGGAACGTACTACTTCCGCAGTATCGATGCGGCGGGGAACGTTTCGAAAGTGACGAGCATCGTGGTCGCGAACATCGACAAGGTCGCTCCCGCCGCGCCGACGGCGACGTTGAGCACGACCGATCCGACGGATCAGACGGTGACCGTTACGGCGGCGTTCAGTGCCGACAGCGTCCAAAAGCAGTATTCGCTGGACGGGGAGACTTGGGAGGATTACACCGTACCGCTGATCCTGAACGACAACGCGGTCGTCGGCTTGCGCGGCATCGACGCGGCGGGGAACGCTTCCGTGACCGATGTGGTGGTGGACAACATCATGAATACCGGCAACAACGATTGGGATACGGCGACGGTGCTGGCGGGCGATATCTTCGCCGCGGTGGATAATTCGTTCGACGCGGCGGATTGCTACGATATAGACGAATTCGCCGCGCTTGCGATATGTATGGAACGCGGTCAGGTAACGGCGACGTTCTGCAACGCCGACGGCGACGCCATCGAGTCGTTCGAGATCGCCTGCGGTGACGATCCCGAGCAGAACGCGCGTTATTTCGACGCGATCGCCGACGAGGTGAAATTCCTCCGTATCGAAGCGGCGGCGACCGGCATCAGCAGTTATCACCTCACGCCTAATTTGGCGTGAGGAGTGGTAAGCGCCGGAACTCCACTATGGCGGTGGACAGGCTTTTGCCGAAAACATAAAATACAGGAGCAGTACTATGGATCGTAAGAATACCGCAATGGTCGGGAAGCGTCTTGCTTTGAGCGCAGGAGGCGTTGTGTTGGCGACGCTTTCCTTTGCGCTGTTGCTGTGCGGATGCCACGGTCACCATCACCACCACCATCACGATGCGCCGCCGCATCACCATTCGGCGCCGCCCGCGCCGCCTGCGCCGCATCCGCATCATTGATCCGGAAATTCGAACACCGTGCGGCCCCGCGCAGAGCAGTGCCGCACGGAATTTTTTTGTCCCGAGGGGTAGGATATCCGTCAAAAAGACCATAAAAAAGGCTGCCGACCGGCAGCCTGAGGCAGGATCTTTTTTTGCGGTTGCGGTTCAGCGGACCTTGCAGCCGTGCTCCCGGAGATACGCTTTCAACTCCGGAATGTCGATGGTGTGGAAATGGAAGACGCTGGCGGCGAGCAACACCTGCGCGCCCGCTTCGGCGGCTTCGAGAAAGTGTTCGAGTTTGCCCGCGCCGCCCGAAGCGACGATCTTCGCCCGGCAGGCCTTCGCCATCGCCCGGATCACCGGCAGATCGTATCCGGTCTTGGCGCCGTCGCCCGCTTTGCTGGTGGGCAGAATGACTTCCACGCCGAAGCCGTCCACCTTCTTCGCCCATTCGATCGCGTCGTAACCGGTGGCGGTGCGTCCGCCGTCGATATAGACCTCGTAACCGGAGGGCATCGCCGCGTTGACGTCGAGGTCGATCGCCACCGTCACCTTGTCGCTGCCGAACTCCTTCATCAGCGCGGGGATCAACTCCGGCTGGCGGAACGCCGCACTGGAAGTGGATATCCGGTCGGCGCCGGCGTCGAGTACCGCCTTTGCCGCCGCGACGCTGTTGATGCCGCCGCCGACGGTGAAGGGCACGGTGCATACTTCCGCCACTTTGCGCACGACTTCGACCAAAGTGCCGCGGTTTTCTACCGTGGCGGTGATGTCGAGCATCGCCAGTTCGTCCGCTCCTGCTTTGCAATAGGCGATGGCGCACTGCACCGGATCTCCGGCGTCGGCGATATCGACGAAGTGGACACCCTTCACGACCCGTCCGGCGCGCATGTCCAGACACGGCATGATGCTGAGGATCTTATCCGTCATGATCCGGATCTCCGCGTCAGTTGCGGTGATGCTCGCGCTCGATCGGCGTATTGGCGAGCGTCTGCAGCCATTCGACGTTCGGGAAGTAGTCGCGGTAGAAGGCGCGGATCAGCGTTTCCAGCCCTTCGGTGCCGTACTTGCGGTTCACGAACTCCTTGCCGAGCGCGTTGGTGATGTTGGTCTGGTCGAAGATGATGTCGCTCGAGAAGTAGGGGAAGAGGTCGCCGATGAAGCGGCGCATCAGTTCGCCGTCCTGATTGGCGCCCTTGCAGTCCGTGCCGACCGACACGCCGTCGAGCCGCAGCACGTCGCAGACGGTGTCTTCGATCTGCCGGGTCGTGATCGGGCTGTTGCCGGTGACATGGTAGGTCTGATTGGTCGCGGGCAGTTCGAACAACTCGGTCACCGCCTCCTGAACATAGTCGATCGGCACGAAGTAGACGTGTTCGGACGGGGTGGCGCTGAAGTTGATCTGCATATTGTACCATTCGACCGGCGAAACTCCGTTCTTCTTGCAGTGGTGGCTCTTGAGTTTGCCGAGGAACTCCAGTATCCGGTAGAAGGCGAGCGGTTTGCGGATGCGTCCGTCGGAACGGCGCCCGGTGATGATCGCCGGCCGGTATATGGTATAGGGGATGCCGCAGGCGCGGACGAGGTTTTCCGCCTTGAACTTGCTCTCCTCGTAAGGATTGTTGAAGCCGTTGTCCGTGGCCTGGCGCTCGTAGGCGGTGCCGACCAGTTTTCCCGCCACATAGGCGGTGGCGACGTAATGGAACTCCGCGATCTTCAGCAGCTTGGCGAGCGCGACGATATTTTCGGTGCCGTTGAAGTTGATCCGGAAGACCTTGCCGGTCGGATCCTTGCCCAAATTCACGTCGGCGGCGCAGTGGAAGATCTTGTTCACGCCCTGCATCAGCGGATGCCGGGCGAGTTCTTCCGGATCGATGGTCACCACATCGCCGTCGATGACGCTGATGTGTTTGAGAACAAAGTCCGCCAATTCGGGGCATCCGTCGAAGACGCATTCGTCGCGGATGATCTTGTCCACCCGTTCTTCGGCGGTCATACCTCCGCCGTGACGCACCAGACACACGAAGTGACGTGGCTCATGATCCCTCAAAGAGGCGACGACGAAAGCACTGCCGACCAACCCGGTAATCCCGGTCAAGAAAACCTTGTCCATAAATAAAACCCTGCATTGCAGGCCGCCGTCTCATCCCGCTTCGCCGCCGCATGCGGCACGGAAGCGTTTTTCGACTGCGGTCCCGCGGTTTAAGTTGCACTTGTTATAAGAACGCATTACCAATATACACCACAATGTGCGCGATTGCAAGAAAACCTGCGTTTTTAGGAAGCGGAAGCGTTCCGATTTTTCGATTATGAAGAGAGAAACCTCTATGGCATCAGATATTTTGTGCGCGCGCGCACGCAACCGCTTGAATTGTGCCGGGGAAAGTATTATATTCATTGTTTGCATGATCGTCCGGATTTTTGTTGGATGTGAAAAATGAACGTGAGTTTTATGAAAAAATCATTGCGGCGCGGATCTGCCGCATTATTGACCTTGATCGGTATCGTTTCCGTTTCCGGCTGCGGCGAGTCGTCGCCGGCCGGCGGATCGCAGCTTTCGGTCGCGGCGGGGATGCCGCCCGTCGCGTATCTCGCCAAACGGATAGGCGGGGACGCCGTGAGGGTCGCGACCATGCTCCCGGAGGGGCGCAATCCGCACGACTATTCGCCGGGACCGCGGGAAGTACGCGATGCCGCAGCGAGCAGGTTGTTCCTATCCGTCGGCATGCGTTTCGAATCGGCGCTGACGCGTCCGCTGCGGCAAGGCAGGACGCGTGTCGTCGATGTCGCCCGCGGGATCGTCAAGCTGCCGATGCGAGTTTCCGGTGAAGACGCCGAGCGCGATCATCATCACGCCGAGCATCACGATCATCATCACGCCGAGCATCACGATCATCACGATCATCACGATCACTGCTGCGACGAGGGGGACGGTCTGGATCCCCATGTGTGGCTGGATGCGGACAACGCCTGCCGCATGGCGGAAAACATCTGCGAAGAATTCTGTGTTGCCGATTCGGAGCGGGCGGCGCTCTACCGGAAAAATTGCGCCCGCCTCACCGGGGAACTGCGGGAGCTCGGCGCGCGCCTGAAAGCGGAGATGCGTCCGTATGCGGGGCGGCGTTTTTATGTTTATCACCCCGCGTTCGGTTACTTCGCCAACATGTTGGGATTGCGCCAGGAGGCGGTCGAGCTCGGCGGTCGCGAGGTGACTCCGGCGCGGATGGCGGAGGTCGTTCGCCGCGCCCGGACGGACAAGGTGCGCACGATATTTGTTCAGCCGCAGTTCAGTCCGTCTTCCACCCGCGCGTTGGAGCGTGAATTGGGCGTCACCGCCGTTCCCGCCGATCCGCTGCGCGAAGATCTGGTGAAAAACTTTTCGTATCTCGCCGAAGCGCTCAAAAAAGGGTTCGATCGGGAGCCGGGAGGGGATCGTGACACCGATAATTGAATTGAAAGGTGTCGATTTCGGGTATGTCCCCGGCGAATTGACGCTGGAACAGGTCGACCTTACCGTCGCTGCCGGAGAGTCCGGCTGCATCGTCGGTCCGAACGGCGGCGGCAAGAGCACACTGCTGAAATTGCTGCTCGGACTGCTTCAGCCGACACGCGGTACGGTGCGGCTTTTCGGACTGCCGCCGGAGGAGGGTCGGCTGCGCGTCGGCTACATGCCGCAGTATCATCTGCTCGACCGGGTCTTTCCGATCACGGCGTTCGAGGTCGTGCTTACGGGGCGCATGAATTCGTGGCATCCGCTGTGGTACGGTCGCGCCGACCGCCGGGCGGCGATGCGGGCGTTGGAAGAAATAGGGATGTCGCAGCTGGCGGATCGGGAATTTTCCGAACTTTCCGGCGGACAGCGGCAGCGGGTGCTGATCGCCCGGGCGCTGGCGTGCGAACCGGAACTGCTGCTGCTGGACGAGCCCACCGCCAATATCGATCCCGGCGCCGAGGAACGCTTTTACGCGCTGCTGGAGAATCTGCGGCAGCGGATGACGGTGCTCACGGTTTCGCACGACCTCGGCTTCGTGAACCGCGAAGTCGACAGTGTGATATGTGTGAACCGCCGGGTGCTCAAGCATCGGGCGGCGGATTTTTCGGCGGAGGCGGCCGACGCCGTCTACCATCATCACGTGAGTCTGATCCAGCACGACCATTCGTGTTTCTGCCATTGCGGGGAGGAAGATCATGTTTGAGTGGTGGCATGAATTGTGGATGCCGGAGTTGAGTTTTCTGCGCTACGCCCTGCTGCTCGGCATTTTGTCGGCGCCGGTGCTGGGGGTGATCGGAACGACGGTGGTGACCCGGCGGATATCCAGTCTGGCGGGGGCATCCGCCCATGCGGCGCTGGGCGGCGTGGGGCTGGCGCTGTATCTGCAGCGAGTCTGG
Organism: uncultured bacterium; assembly: GCA_902783135.1. Taxonomy (GTDB): domain Bacteria; phylum Verrucomicrobiota; class Lentisphaeria; order Victivallales; family Victivallaceae; genus UBA1784. The sequence goes on along the minus strand of CACZPY010000288.1, from coordinate 7,190 downwards.
ATGTGGAGTTTCTTTTCGCCCGAACTCGGCGCCGTTTTGGGCGCGCTGATCGCCGCGCTGGTGGTCGGTATCGTCAGTTTGAGCGCCAGCGAACGCGAAGATACCGTGATCGGCGTGGTGTGGGCGCTCGGCATGGCATTGGGATTGCTGTTTCTTGACCGGACCCCGGGGTATGTCGACTGGCAGGGATATCTGTTCGGCAACATCCTGCTGCTGTCGCCGACCGAGTTGTATCTGACGCTGGCGCTTGACGCGGCGGTGCTGCTGCCGCTGGGATTGTTTTACAACCGTTTGCTGGCGGTCTCCTTCGACGCGACCTTCGCCCAGCTGCGCGGAGTTCGGGCGACGGCGATATATCTCGCGCTGCTGACGCTGACGGCGCTGACGATCGTGCTGCTGATGAACGTGGTCGGAATAATACTGGTGATCGCGATGATCACGCTGCCCGCCGCGACTTCGGGATTTTTCGCGCGGCACTTGTGGTCGATGATGGTGCTTTCCGGCATTCTGAGCGCCGTATTTATGGTGGGCGGTCTGCTGTTGAGTTATTTCTGCCGGGTCCCGTCGGGGCCGGCGATCGTGGTATTGGCGGGCGTGGTGTATCTGACGGCGCTTACCTTGCGGCGGAAGCGTCGCAGTTGATCGAGTGTCGGTATGTGACGTGCGTATTTCGGGGGAGGGAGATATGAAATCGGTTAAATCGGCGGCGGGATGGCTCATCCCGGTGGGGTTGTGTGTGATGCTTTGCGGTTGCGGACCAGCCACTCCCGGCGAGTGCATCGGGCAGGGGGCGAAAGCCGCCGCCGAGAACAACTGGGAACTCGCGTTGAAACTTGCGGACAAGGGCACGAAGCTCGCGCCCGATAATATCGACGCGTGGCTGTTGAAAGCCGCCGCCGCACATCGCTGCCGGCAGCCGGAGGCGGCTTTCGAAGCGGCATCGCGCGCGGTCGGCATCGATCCCCGCAATTTCACTGCGCAGTACACGCTGGGGCGGGTGTGTCTGGACGACCCCAAACGCACCTCCGAGGCGTTTCGGGCGCTGCGTCTGGCGTTGCGGCTCCGCCGCGGCGACCGCGACACGCTGGTGGCGCTCTGCAATCTGGCGACGGAGAGCGATTCGCCCAATGCGGTCATTTTTTTGAAGATGCTGGAGCAGGATCCCGAATACGCGGAATCGCCGGTGCTGCATAATCAGTTGGGGATAATGTATTTGCGGCGCAAGGACTACGCGAATGCCAAGGCCGCGTTCGTCAGGGCGTGGAAGCTCGACAAAAACGATCCCGAGATCACCTACAACACCGCCCGCTTTTTTGATCAGTACACCCCGTCGTCCCGGGTGGCGGTGCGGCTTTACGGCGATTATCTGCGGCTCACTGCCGGCGACCAAAGCGCCGAGGTGACGAGGAAGATCGCGACCGAGCGGTTGGAAGCCCTGGGCGGGACAAAGTAGTTATGGCGATTTCCAAGACGGTGATCGAGGACATCCGCGCCCGCTGCGACATCGTGGACGTGGTCGGCTCGTTTGTGCAGCTGAAGCGTTCCGGCGCTTCTTCCTACAAGGGGCTGTGTCCGTTTCACAACGAAAAGACGCCGTCGTTTCATGTGGATACCGCGCGGCAGAGTTATCATTGTTTCGGGTGCGGCAAGGGCGGAGACGTCTTCCGCTTTATGATGGAAAAGGAGAGCGTCACCTTCTACGACGCGGTCCACATGCTCGCCTCGCGCGCCGGGGTCATCATCCCCGATGAGGACAGCCGGGGCGGTGATCCAGAGGATGCGCGTCAGCGTGCCGGAGCCAAGGAACGGCTCTACCGGCTCAACGAGGCGGCGTCGGAATTCTTCTGCCGCTTTCTGCGCGAGCATCCCGATTCCGAAGCGGCCCGATACCTGCGCCGCCGCGGGATCCCCGATGATGTGGCGAAAAAATTCCGGATCGGCGCGGCTCCCGATTCGTGGGACGCCTTTCAGCGTTTCAGCCGGACGCAAGGGTTCACCGACGAGGAGGGCGTGACGGCAGGTGTCTTGCACCGCAGCGAAAACGGCCGGGTCTTCGATCAGTTCCGCAACCGGCTGGTGTTTTCGATCTTCAACGAGATCGGCCGGGGGGTGGGCTTCAGCGCCCGTTCTCTGGAGCCCAAGCCGCAGGACGGGCGCAAATATGTCAATACGCCGGAAACTCCGGTCTTCCGCAAGGGGATGCTGCTCTACGCGCTGCCGCTTGCGCGCGAGGCGATCCGGCAGCGCGGTATGGTGATCCTCTGCGAGGGGCAGTTGGATGTGATCGCTTTTCACCGCGCCGGATTCGAGTGTGCGGTGGCGCCGTTGGGTACGGCGTTCACCCCGGAGCAGGCGAGGGTGCTTAAGCGCTACACCAATCATATCTGTCTCGCATTCGACTCCGACAGCGCGGGGCAGAAGGCGGTGCTGCGCGCGGCGGAAATATTGCTGCCGCTTTCGATGGAACTCAAAGTGATACGCATTCCGGGCGGCAAGGATCCCGACGAGCTTTTCGCTTCCGGCGGCGCGGAGGCGGTCGCCGGAGCGGTCGACGATGCCGTTTCCTGGCTCAAAGTCGTCACCGGCACTCTGGCGGAGAAATTCGATCTCACCACGCCGGTCGGCAAAGGCGAGGCGGCGGCTTTCGTCGGCGGATTTCTGAAACTCGTGGACAACCGGGTCGAGTTGGAGTCATATGTCCGCGAGGCGGCGGATTATCTCCGGGTCAGCGAGGCGGCGATCTTCGCGGAACTTTCTTCCCTGCGGCGTCAGGACCGGAGGCGCGATGAACTCCGCTTGTCGACGGCGCTTCCGGAAAAAAAGCCGGTGCAGCTGCAGTATCCTCCCGCGGTGCTGACGCTGCTGGAACTGGCGATCAACAGTTCCGATGCCGCCCGGCTTATCGGCGAATCGCTCGATCCCGACGAATTGCCGGCGGACGATCCGGTGGCGAAGGCGATCAACCTCGCCGCCGCCGGAGCGCTCAACGGCGAGCACGAAGAAGCGGTGCGGAGTTTGAGTTCGCTTCTCGACGAACAGCCGTCTCCGGCGTTGAGCAAGGCGCTGGTCTCGCACACCGAGTATGCCGATGTCGAACGGGCGGTGACGGATTCGGTGCGTGCGCTCCGCGCCGCCAGAACGAAAAAACTTCGGGGCGAACTGATGGAAAAACTTCGCTCTTCCGGCGATCCGGAAGAAAGCTCCCGTCTGTTGGCGGAAATCCAAAAATTGAGGTGATATATGCGTGTCTTTTTTACGATAACGATGGCGGCGGTGGCGGCGGCGGTCGTCGTCGGCTGCGCCTCGGAGCGCAAGGAGAAATTGGCGATGGGGACCCGTCCGCAGGAGCGCTACGAACCGCTCTCCGGATATTTTCTCACTCTGCGGACCGAGCCGCGTCAGACGCTTTATGTCGGCGAGGGCGGCAAGGTCACCTTCGCGTTGCGCAATCAGGATAAAAAACCGATCCGCATCGTCGAGTGGTTTTCCAACGAGGAAGATAATGTGGTCGTATCCTGTCAGCCGTGGCTTACCGGAATGACTTCTCCGGACGAATCGGCTTGGACCGAACTCACGTTCGATGTTCGGCGTCCGCCGTGGCGCTATCCGCTGGAACTCATGCCGGGCAATCAGGTGCTGGTGACGAAAGTGCTGCCGTTCGTGGACAAACTGGCCATTTCTCCGGGGGCGGAACGCAGATTCTTCCTGCGCGCCAAACTGAACCTCAACTCGGTTTCGGTCACGAGTCCGGTATCGGTGCTGATCGTTCGGCCGGCGAGGGCGGCGGAGGTAAAAAAGGACAAATGATCTCCGGCGCGATGCTCCGGTGACGCAACAAGGGAAGGTCGGGCGCAATGTTCATCGATCGGAAGATCTATAGGAATCTGGAGTCTCTGCGGCGCTTCTGGGTGATCGTGGAGACGGTCGCCGCCTACGGGTTCAACGATCTCGTCGGACAGTTTTCCAAAGGAAGACGTGGCGGGATCAGTCGGAAGCGCCACGAGCAGCTCGCCGGAAAAAGCCGTCCGGAGCGTTTCCGGATGATGCTGGAGGAATTGGGTCCGACCTTCGTCAAACTCGGGCAGATCCTCTCTACCCGCGGCGATCTGATCGGCGGCGATTACGCCTTCGAACTGGCGAAACTGACCGAACAGGCGGCGCCGATACCATACTCCGCCGTCGCGGAGACCATCCGGGAGGAACTGGGCAGAAATCCGGATGAGGTTTTTTCCGAATTCGACCGGGAGCCGCTGGCGGCGGCGAGCATCGGGCAGGCGCACGCCGCGAAACTGCGCGACGGCGCGGATGTGGTGGTCAAGGTGCAGCGTCCGGGTATCCGCAAGAAGATCGAACTCGATCTGGCGATAATGAGCTATCTCGCCGACAAGCTCGAACAGTACAATCAGGAGATCGCGGAGTTTCATCCGGTGCGGATCGTGGAGGAGTTCGCCGCCAATTTGCGCCGCGAACTGGACTTCACCTGCGAGGGGGGGAATCTGCTGCGCTTCACCCATAATCTGCGTCCGGACGGTCCCGTGATCGCGCCGAAATTCTATCCGGAATACAGTGCCGCGCGGGTGCTGACCTGCGAACGCATCTTCGGCGACTCCTGCGCCGCGGTGCTCGTCGACGAGAAGCTGAAGAAGAAGTTCGACCTGAAGACCATCGCCGGCATCGGCGTGGATTCCATGCTCAAACAGATCTTCGACGACGGATTTTTCCATGCCGACCCCCATCCCGGAAACATTTTTCTGCTGCCCGGCAACAAATTGTGTTATCTGGACTTCGGCATGATGGGGTGCGTCAGCGAATGGGACCGCAAGAACTTCCTCAAGACGATGGAATATATGCTGCGGCGGGATATCTCGCGGATGACCGATTGTTTTCTGCGCATGACCATCAGCGGGGAGTTCGTCGGCAGCCGCGACGCTCTGGAGCGCGACCTCGGCGATCTGGTGGAGTCGAAGATCAATCTTCCGCTCAATATGATCAGCGCGGCGGCGGTCATGGAAAAACTGCTGTCCATGCTGAACAGCTACCGCCTGGCGCTGCGCCCCAATCTGTACATGATGTTCAAGGCGATCATCACGGTCGAACACCTCGGGCGTTCCTTCGATCCGGACCTGGTCATCATCGAAAGACTGCGGCCGTTTCTGGTGCGTCAGAAACTCCGGAGCATCGATCCGCGGAGATCGCTGCGCCGCTGGATGGAGGATTTCGGCGATGACTTGGCCGCACTGCGGACTTTGCCCAAGTCGCTGCACAATCTGGTCGGTCAGGCGGAGCATGGCGAGTTAACGGTGCGGATGGAGCATCATCGGCTGGAGGTGCTCGAACAGACTCTTTACCACACGGGAGAAAACATCTCGCAGGCGATGCTGACCGCCGCGTTGCTGATCGGCTCGGCGATGATTCTGGTGGCGAAGGTGCCGCCGCTGTGGCACCGAGTTTCGCTCATTGGCGCGCTCGGCTTCATGGCCGCATTGTTTTCCGGCGCGATGATCATGCTGCGTTCCCGCCGCAAGCGCCGCAAGATGCTGCGCGAGCGCGCGCGCCGGCAGGCTTTTCGTGCCGAGAACCGCCGTAGCGAACGTTGAGCAATTTCCTCCTGCTCAAGTAGCGTAAAAAAAGCGGCTCCGGCGGACCTCGTAAGACCGATCCGCCGGAACCGCGACAAGGGATCCCGGCTTCAAATACCGAGGTCGATCATCGTATCCGCGACCTTGCGGAATCCGGCGATGTTGGCGCCCATGACGTAGTTGTCCGGTTCGCCGAACTCGGTGGCCGCGGCGCGCGTCGCGGCGTGAATGCTGATCATGATGTCGTGCAGACGCTTGTCCACTTCGCTCTGGTTCCAGTTCAGGCGGATGGCATTCTGACTCATCTCTAGCCCGCTGGTGGCGACTCCGCCCGCATTTGAGGCCTTGCCGGGCGAGAACAGCAGACCGTGCCCTTGTATGTACGCGGTGGCATCGAGGGTGGTCGGCATGTTCGCGCCTTCGCATACCGCGATGCAGCCGTTGGCGACGAGCGTCTTGGCGTCATCGAGATCGAGTTCGTTCTGGGTCGCGCAGGGCAAGGCGACGTCGCAGGCGGCTAGCTGCCACGGACGCTTCCCTTCGTGATACTCCGCGCGCGGATAGGCGGCGGCGTACTCGCGGATGCGTCCGCGGCGGACATTCTTCAGTTCCTTGATGAAAGAAAGTTTTTCGGCGGAGATGCCGTCCGGGTCGATGATCGTGCCGTTGGAGTCGGAGAGCGACAGCACCTTCGCGCCGAGTTGGGTGGCCTTTTCCGCCGCGTACTGCGCCACGTTGCCCGATCCGGAGATCAGCACCCGCTTGCCCGCCAGTTCGTTGCCGCGCGTGTTGAGCATTTCGGAGGCGAAGTAGACGCAGCCGTAACCGGTGGCCTCGGGACGGATCAGACTGCCGCCCCAGTTGACGCCCTTGCCGGTGAGGACGCTGTCGTAACTGTTGACGATCTTCTTGTACTGCCCGAACAGGAAACCGATCTCGCGCCCGCCGACGCCGATATCCCCCGCCGGAATGTCGGTGGAGGCACCGATGTGCCGGTAAAGTTCGCGCATGAAGTTCTGGCAGAACGCGAGGACCTCGCGCTCGGACTTGCCCTTCGGGTCGAAGTCGCTGCCGCCCTTGCCGCCGCCGATCGGCAGCGTGGTCAGGGAATTCTTCAGCGTCTGCTCAAAGGCAAGGAACTTTACGGTATCCTCGGTGACCGACGGATGCAGGCGCAGGCCGCCCTTGTACGGGCCGATCGCGCTGTTGGACTGCACGCGATAGCCGCGGTTGACGTGCACCTTGCCGGCGTCGTCCGTCCACGACACGCGGAACTTAACGATGCGCTCGGGCTCGACGAACAGATCCAGAACGCCCTTTTCGATCAGCTCCGGACGGGCCTCCACGACGGGTTCGATGCTCTCCAGCACGCTGCGCACGGTGATCAGGAACTGCTTGTCGTTCGGATTGCGCGCCTCTACGGTCTTCATCAGGTCGATCAGATATGCATTCTTCAGTGCCACAATAATTCCTCCTTGAATTATTCTCCTCGGGACGGGCGGATAAGCGGGTCCACGGACTGAACGAATGAAACACGTTCAATGCAATCCATTATATTCACCGATCCCCCACTTTGCAATAGCAAATTTACGAATTTTGCAATTTTTAACT
>CACZPY010000287.1 GCA_902783135.1 uncultured bacterium | reverse complement strand
GTGATGATCCACGGCGCGCCGTCGTTCTCGATCTTCAATCCCTTTTTCAGGTCGGAAGCACTGTACATGATTTTTTCATCCTTCGGTTGATTTTTGCACAAATGATTGGGATAATATACACCGGATGCCCCGATTTTTCAACCCTTTCGGCACAAACTCCGCCGCCATGTGCCGCCCGCCGCTTTTTTTGGCGATAAATAGTGGTATTCGGAGCCGAAAAACGATTGCTTTTACGATGAAACGGATGTATTTTATCCCATTGGAATATTTTCTGTAAATTCAATACCCAAACAACGGAAGGGATTTTTACTTATGAAGTGTGTGGTCTTGGCTTATCACAGCATGGGTTGCGCCGCGATCGAAGAGCTTTTGAACGCCGGGTTCGAGATCCAGGCGGTCTTCACGCACCGCGACAAGGCGGGCGAAAACATCTGGTTCGACTCGGTCGCCGAGTTCGCCGGCAGCCGCGGCATCCCGGTCTACGCGCCCGAGAGCATCAACCATCCGGTGTGGATCAACCGCATCCGCGCGATGGCTCCCGACCTCATCTTCAGCGCTTACTACCGCGACATCGTCAAGTCCGAGATCCTCGAGATCCCGCGCTGCGGCGCCGTGAATCTCCACGGTTCGCTGCTGCCCAAGTACCGCGGCCGCGTGCCGATCAACTGGGCGATCATCAACGGCGAGACCGAGACCGGCGTGACGCTCCACTACATGACCGCCAAGGCCGACGCTGGCGACATCATCGATCAGGAAAAGGTCGCCATCAGCGACGACGACACCGCCAAGAGCCTCTTCCTCAAAGCGGTCGAAGCCGCCAAAACGATGCTCCGGCGCACGCTGCCGCTGATCGCGGCGGGCAAGGCGCCGCGCCGGGCGCAGAACGAAGCCGAAGCCACCACCTTCGGCGGCCGCAAGCCCGCCGACGGCGAGATTGACTGGAGCAAGTCCGCGCGCGAGGTCCGGAACCTCGTCCGCGCCGTCACCCGTCCCTACCCCGGCGCCTTCAGTTTCCTCGGCGACCGCAAGTGCTTCTTCTGGTCGGTCAAGGTGGTTCCCAACCCCGCCAATGCCGCCCCCGGCACCGTCATATCCGCCGATCCGCTCGTGATCGCCTGCGGCAAGGACGCCGTCGAAGTCGAATTCGCCGAGTTCGCCAACGGCGTCTACCAGACCGGCGCCCAGCTCGCGGAGGAATCCCGCATCGTCGTCAACATGCGCTGGAACATCGATCCGCGCCGTCTCCGCGCCGCCGGACGCAAGAAGAGCGTCCTGATCCTCGGCGTCAACGGCTTCATCGGCAGCCATCTGAGCGAGCGTCTGCTCGACTCCGGCAAGTACGAAGTCTACGGGCTCGACCTCCGCAGCAACTACATCGACCATCTGCTCGACCGTCCCGGATTCAACTTCCGCGAGGGCGACATTTCCATCCACCGCGAGTGGATCGAATACCACATCCGCAAGTGCGACATCATCCTGCCGCTCGTCGCCATCGCCACCCCGATCGAGTACACCCGCAACCCGCTGCGCGTCTTCGAACTCGACTTCGAGGAAAATCTCCGCATCGTCCGCTACTGCGTCAAGTACAACAAACGCATCCTCTTCCCCTCCACCAGCGAGGTCTACGGCATGTGCGACGACGCGCAGTTCGACGAGGACACCTCCAAGCTCGTCACCGGACCGATCAGCATGCAGCGCTGGATCTATTCGTGCAGCAAGCAGATGCTCGACCGCGTGATCTGGGCGTACGGCTCCAAGGGTCAGCTCGACTTCACGCTGTTCCGTCCCTTCAACTGGATCGGACCGCGCCTCGACAGCCTGACCAGCGCCCGCATCGGCAGCAGCCGCGCCATCACCCAGCTGATCCTCAATCTGGTGCAGGGTTCGCCCATCCAGCTGATCGACGGCGGCGAGCAGAAACGCTGCTTCGTCGACATCAAGGAAGGCGTCGAAGCGCTCTTCCGCATCATCGAGAACAAGGACGGCATCTGCTCGGGTAAGATCATCAACATCGGCAACCCCGACAACGAAGCCAGCATCCGCGAAATGGCGGAGATGCTGGTCAAGAAATTCGACGCCCATCCGCTGCGCAAGAACTTCCCGCCCTTCGCCGGCTTCATCGTCGTCGAGTCGGGCGCGTTCTACGGCAAGGGGTACCAGGACGTTCAGCACCGCGTGCCGAGCATCCGCAACGCCAAGCGCTATCTGAACTGGACGCCGAAGATCACGCTGGATCAGTCCATCGACACCACG
>CACZPY010000286.1 GCA_902783135.1 uncultured bacterium | reverse complement strand
TACCACCAAAGCGGCAAAGTTCAAGGTGAAACGGTGAAATGGATCAGCGCGCGGGGAACGGCGCGCCGGAGCTGCGGCACGATCGCCTCGCCGCGCAGAAACGCCGCGCTCGACAGCCAGTCCGATTCGATGCCGGTCGGCGCGACCGCGGTCGCGGAGCGCCCGAGATACGGCGCCTCGCCGGTCGCGGGATCGATCACATGACCGCAGCGTCTGCCCTCCAGCACCGTGAAGCGCTCGTAACTGCCGCTCGTGGATACGGCGCAGGCTCCGGAAAGTTCCAGCACCTCGCCGGAATCCCCCTCCCCCGACGGCGAACGGATGCCGACGCGGTAGCAGTCTTTCCCCGGAGGTGGATCGGGGAGCAGATACAGATTGCCGCCCAAGTCGATCACGCCGCTCGTAATGCCGAGTTCCGACACCGCCGCCGCCGCGAGGTCGAGCGCATATCCCTTGGCGATGCCGCCCAGATCGAGCGCCATGCCGGGGGTCTTGAAACGCACCGCGTGCCGCGCGTCGTCCCATTCCACCTTGTCCAGCCCGACGCGGGTCAGCGCCGCCGCGATCTCCGCCGGAGCCGGGAGTTTTTTACGCTTGCGGTAAAATCCCCAGAGATCCATGAGCGGCTTCACGGTGATGTCGAAGGCGCCGGAACTGGCGGCGTGGGCGCGGCGCGCCTCGGTGAGGACGCTCCACAACAACGGCGAACACGTAAAGAAACCTTTATCCGCCTCGCGGTTGAGGCGGGCAAGTTCGCTGTCGGGATCATAAAGGTTGCACGCCGCCGTTACGCGGTCGAACTCGCGCCGCACCGCCGCGAAGGCGGCTTCGGCGGCCGCCGCGTCGCGGGTGTGAAACGAACACGCGGCGCGCGTCCCCATCGCCCCGAAGACGATATGCGACTCCGCCGGAGGCGCGGCGAAGCGGCGGTGCAGGAACCAGACGGCGGCGCACAGCACGACCGCCGCCGCGAGGCACGCGGTCAGGATGCGCCGCCGTGTCGCTCCGCCGTTCACGCCTTGACGACCGTGACCTTGACTTCGAGCCCGTTCACGTCGAGCGCGGTGTCGCCCGCGCCGGGCGCGAATCCGGAAGCGAGCACCTCGCCCGCGATGTAGTCGCGGAACTTTTCGAACGCCTGCGCCGCTTCGGCGGGGGCGTCGTAGGTGACGATTATCCGGTCGGTCACGTCGAAGTCGCGCTCCTTGCGGAGGTTCTGGATCTTGCTCACGAGTTCGCGCGCCAGCCCTTCGGCGACGAGTTCCGGCGTGAGTTCCGTGGCGAGCGCGATGGTGACGCCGTTTTCGCTGGCGGCGACCATGCCCGGTTTCTCGTCGCGACGGATCACGAGATCGTCCGCGCCGATCTCCTCGCTGCGCCCGTCGGGAAGCGCGATCGCGAGTTTGCCGCCCGCGACGAGTTTCCCGATCTCGGCGCCGGAAAGCGACGCGATCTTCGCCGCGGCGACCTTCATATCCTTGCCGAAGCGCGCACCGAGCGCCTTGAAATTCGCCTTGCAGCTCAAGTTCACGAACTCTTCCTCGTCGGCGACGACATCGACCTGTTTCACGTTCAACTCCTCGGCGACGATCTCCTTCGTCCCCTCGACGAGTTTCCGCAACTTATCGTCCGCGACCGCCAGCACCGCCCGGGCGAGCGGCTGACGCACTTTGAGATTGTGCTTCGTCCGCAGAAAGCGCCCCTGCGACACCGCGGTCATCGTGAGTTCCATCTGCTTTTCCAGATCCTCGTCGCGGCAGTCGTCCGGGGTCGGATAGTCGCAGAGATGCACCGACTCGGGCATGGACTCCGTGCGCAGCGCGCGGTAGATCGCCTCGGTGGTGAACGGGATGAACGGCGCCGCCGCCTGCGCGAAGACGATCAGCACATAGTGGAGCGTCTGGTACGCTTCGCGTTTGTTCGCGTCGCTGGAACTCTTCCAGAAGCGGCGGCGGCTGCGGCGGATGTACCAGTTGGTCAAGTCGTCGATGAAGCGGCTGAAGCGGTTCGCCGCCTTCTGCAGATTGTAGTTGTCCAACTCCTCGCGGAGTTCCTGCACCATCTGGCTGGCGCTGGAAAGGATCCAGCGGTCGAGGACGTTAGCGGGATTTTCGGGCGGTCTGACCTCCGGTCCCGGAGCGTAGTGGTCGACGTTCGCGTAGGTGCAGAAGAAACTGAGCGCGTTCCACATCGGGATCATCACGCCGCGCAGCACCTCTTTGACCCCCGCCTCCGAGAACTTGAGATCCTCGGCGCGCACCACCTGACTGCCCAGCATGAAGAGCCGCAGCGCGTCCGCGCCGCAGCGGTTGATGACTTCGAGCGGGTCGGGATAATTCTTGAGCCGCTTGGACATCTTGCGTCCGTCCTCGGCGAGGACGAGCCCGTTGACCACCACGTTGCGGTACGGCGACTTGTCGAAGAGGCAGGTGTCGAGCACCATCAGCGTATAGAACCAGCCGCGGGTCTGATCCAGCCCCTCCGCGATGAAGTCGGCGGGGAAGTTCTTCTCGAAGCGCTCCTTGTTCTCGAAGGGGTAGTGCTGCTGGGCGTAGGGCATCGAGCCCGACTCGAACCAGCAGTCGAGCACTTCCGGCGTGCGGTGATAGGTCTTGCCGTCGCGTTTGATGACGATCTTGTCGATGTAGTGCTTGTGCAGATCGGTAACTTTGACGCCCGAGAGCGCCTCCAATTCCGCGACGCTGCCGACGCAGATGCGGTCTTCGGGGTCGTCGTCATTGATCCAGATCGGGATGCACGAACCCCAGAAGCGGTTGCGGCTGATGTTCCAGTCCCGCGCGTTGCCGAGCCAGTTGCCGAAGCGCTTGCCGCCGACGTAGTCCGGGGTCCAGCGCACCGGCTCGTTGTTGCGGGCGAGGCGCTCGTGAAGGTCCTCGACCTTGACGTACCACGCTTCGATCGCGCGGTAGATGAGCGGCGTGTCGGTGCGGTCGCAGAAGGGGTAGCTGTGGGTGATCGTCGATTGGTGGACGAGCTTGCCCTCCTGTTTGAGCCGGGCGATGATGTCGCGGTCGCAGTCCTTGCAGAAGCGTCCCTGATACTCGGGGACTTCGGATGTGAAGTT
>CACZPY010000285.1 GCA_902783135.1 uncultured bacterium | reverse complement strand
GGCATTAAGATCGCAGTTCATGTTTCCTCCATGCGTTTGTTCATGTGTCGTCATTTCCATCCGCCGATAAATATACTGCCGATTTCCGGTCGGAGCAATGGAATTTTTATTTTCTGTTATGGATTTATTTGCAATTGTGCGATATATTATTACAGGCGACGGCAATGGAAAGGTCCCGTCCCTGAAGCGGATGACCGGGGAGACGGCATATGACCAAGACTTCTTTGGAGATAATTTTCAGCGACAAGGTGCAGTCGCTGCTCGACGACTTCGCCGCGCTGCTGGATGTGCGGGTGACCTTCTTTTCGATCGACGGCAGACGGCTGCTGACCGGCAAGGATATCTGCAAATATTGTTCGATAATCCAGTGCGAACTGGGCGGGTTGAGCCGTTGCGAGGAGATGGACTGGCACAAACTGCAGGAAACGATCAACGCGAACGGTCCCATCTCCTACCGTTGCCACGCCGGTCTGCACGAGGCGCTGTCGCCGATCTTCGTGCACAAACAGCTGGTGGGCTACCTGATGATCGGTCAGTTCCGCACCGATGACGAATTTCCGGCGGAGGCGTGCGAATTGGCGCCCGATCCCAAGCTGCGGCGCCGGCTCAAAAGCGCCTTCGACGAACTGCCGCTGTTCCCGCCGAAAAAACTTGCCGGAGTGCTCGGCTTCTTCAAGATATTGATCGACTATATCGCCGTCCGCGAACTGGCGATGCTGCGCGGCGACGTGCTGCGGAGCGAGATCGACCGCTATCTGGATCGTCACCTCGCCGAAAACATCATGCTGCCCGATATGGCGCGTCGGCTCGGGCGCAGCGTTTCGACCATATCGCAGTTCCTGCGCCGCAATTACCACACCGGATTCAAGGAACTGCTGAACGAAAAACGCATCGCGCGCGCGGAGTCGTTCTGGAAGGCGCATCCGGAGGCGACGGTGGCGGAGGCGGCGACCGCCGCCGGGTTTTCCGATCAGTTTTATTTTTCGCGGGTCTTCCGCAAGCGGCGGGGCATATCGCCGGGCAAGTTCCGCGATCAGTTGAAAAACAATCACTCGACGGAGGGCAGGTAATATGTTCGGATTTTATCGGATCGCGGCGGTGACGCCGCGCGTGGTCGTGGCGGATGTCGCCGCCAATTTGCGGGAGCATCTTGCCGCTTACCGTCAGGCGGTCGAAAACGGTGCGTCGATAGTGGTCTTCCCGGAACTTTCGCTCACCGGGGCGACCTGCGGCGACCTCTTCCGTCAGGATGTGTTGCTCAACGCCGCGTGGAAGGCGGCGCAGGACTTCGCCGCCGCGACCGAAAACGTTCCGGCGCTCTTCGGTCTGCCGGTTGCGCATGGCAATGCGGTCTTCGACGCTGTCGCGGTGGCGGCCAATGGAAAACTCGTCAAACTGGTCGTCGGTTGCAGCAATGAGGAGATTTTTTGCAATCATACGGATATGGCGTTTTCGGACGTTTCCGGGATCGCTTTCGATAATCATGGCACCTTTGACGGTGGGTTGCGGTTCTCGGTAGAGGTCAGCCGGGAAAGAGAGTGGGGGGACTCCACCATTGACGCATTGGAAAATTGTGCCGATGTGATTTTGAATCCGTCCGCTGAGCCGTTCGTCCCCGGGCGCGACTACGCGGCGGAGGTCGCCGCGCTCTCTGAGCGTTTCGGCGGCGTTTATGTCACTGTCGCGGCGGGAACGGGCGAATCCACCACCGACGCGGTGTACGGCGGCAACTCCCGTATCGGTGACCGCGGCAAGTGCGTCGCACAGGCGGAACCGTTCGAGCGAGGGACCAACATCCTATATTATGATCTCGACGCGGGGGCGGTGCGTTTCCGGAGGCGGTCGGACATCCGATTTTTCGACTCATGTTTGGGAATCTCCACACCGGATGCCATCGCGCCGCTCCCCGAGTCGCCCGATCTGCGTTATGCGTACAATCCCGCGGCTCCGTTTCTGCCGGACGATGCGGAGTCACGCGCGCGTTTCTGTTCCGACGTGCTCAACATTCAGACGGCGGGATTGGCGAAGCGCGTCGAGCACACCGGAGCCAAAGCGATGGTGCTCGGGATTTCCGGCGGGTTGGATTCCACGCTGGCGCTGGTCGCGGCGGTGCGCTGCCGCGAGCTTCTCGGCATGCCGCGCGAGGCGGTGCGCGCCTATACGCTGCCCGGATTCGGGACGACGAACCAGACCCACAGCAACGCGGAGGACCTCTGCCGCGCGCTGGATGTGGAGTTGAAGGAGATCGACATCACGGCGGCATGCAGACAGCACTTTTCCGATCTCGGTCACGACGGCCGTGCCGACGCCGCCTTCGAGAACGCGCAGGCGCGCGAGCGCACGCAGATATTGATGGATGTCGCCAACATGTGCGGCGGGATACTGATCGGCACCGGCGACCTTTCCGAGATCGCGCTCGGCTGGTGCACCTACAACGGCGACCAGATGGCGATGTATTCGGTGAACGGCTCCGTGCCCAAGACGCTGATCCCGGTGCTGTTGGAGTACGAAGCGTCGTGCCGGAAGAACTCCGCTTTCACCGAGGTCGTGCGCAATATCATCGGTACGCCGATCTCGCCGGAACTGCTGCCGCTGGGGGAGGGGGGCGCACTGGCGCAGAAGACTGAGGATCTGGTGGGACCGTATGAACTCCACGACTTCTTCCTGTACCATCTGCTCGGTTCCGGCGCGGAACCGAAAAAGATCGCGTACCTCGCCGAAGCCGCTTTCGCGGGGCGTTATTCCCGAGAGGTCATCGAAAAGTGGCTGCGGGTGTTCGGAAAGCGTTTCATCACGCAAGAGTTCAAGCGCAGCGCCATGCCGGACGGCGCGGCGGCGGGGATATTCTCGCTGTCGCCGCGCGGCGGTTTCATGATGCCGTCGGATGCTTCGGCGGCGCTGTGGCGGGATATTTAGAGCCGCGTCCGGAAGAAGATCAGCCACGCCATCACGCCGATCCCGCCCAACAGCACGAGCGCGAGCAGCGTGACGACGCTCCACAACAGCACCCGGGGCAAGGGGGAGTCGCCTTGCGGCTTTTCCGGCTCGTCCGGCTGCTGACGCAGCACCGCGAGGCGGCGGAGCCGGAAATCTTCCAGATATTCCTTGACCTCTTTCCACGATTGCGGGCGCTTCGCCGGATCTTTTTCCAGCATCCGGTGGGTGAACTCCGCCAGCTCCGACGGGATGTCCGGATTGGCGACGAGCAACGGCGGCGCCGGTTTTTCCAGATGACAACGGAGCAGATATTCGG
>CACZPY010000284.1 GCA_902783135.1 uncultured bacterium | reverse complement strand
GACCAAGGGCAGCGCCGAGCACGACATCCTCGTCAAGGTCAAGGAAGCCGCCGCCGCGTTCGCCAAGAAGGTCGCGGACGAAAAACTCGACATCCTCTGCGACGGCGAACTTCAGGCCGACGCCGCGCTGGTGCCCTCCGTCGCCAAGGCGAAGGCTCCCGGCAGCCCGCTCGCGGGCGGCGCGAACATCCTGATCTTCCCCGATCTCAACGCCGGCAACATCGCCTACAAACTCGTGCAGCGCCTCGGTCAGGCGAAGGCCTACGGTCCGGTGCTGCAGGGCGTGGCGAAGCCGCTCAACGACTTGTCGCGCGGATGCAGCGCCGACGACATCTACGGCGAGATCGTGATCACGGTCTGCCAGTCGCTGTAAGCGGATCATTCCGACAAAAAAGGCGCGTGCGAAAACCCGCGCCTTTTTTTATCGCCGTTTCCGGATGGTCAGAAGTCGGTGACTTCGGTGAGCAGACCGTTTTCGAGCATCAGCACGCCGTCGGCGAGGCGCGCGATGTCGCGGTTGTGGGTGATCATCAGCACCGCCCGGTCGGTACTGCCGACAAGGATGGTGCGGAACAGTTCCAGCACTTCGTCGCCGCTTTTGGCGTCGAGGTTGCCGGTCGGTTCGTCGGCGAGGATCACCGGCGGATCGTTGATCAGCGCCCGCGCGATGGCGGCGCGCTGCTGTTCGCCGCCGGAAAGTTCCGACGGGCGATGGGTCAGCCGATCCTTCAGACCCACCTGCTCCAAAAGTTCCATGCTGATATCCTCGGCTTCTCCGGCGCCGATCCCGGCGATGCGGGCGGCGAGCGCGACATTTTCGAGGATGTTCAGTTCCGGCAGCAGATGGTAGGACTGGAACACGAAACCGATGTTCTCCGAACGGAACTTGGCGGCGGCGCGGCGCGACAATGTGCCGAGTTCCACTCCGCCCACCACGATCTCGCCGGAGTCGGGACGCTCCAGACCGCCGATCAGATTGAGCAGCGTGGTCTTGCCGCACCCCGAGGCGCCGAGGATGCAGTACCACTTGCCGTAGGGGATGACGCAGTCGACGCCCTTGAGGATCTCCAGCCGGCGGTCGCCGGTTCCGTAGGAGTGATGAAGATCGCGTATTTCGATCGCCGGATTCAGGGTGTCCATCATTCGTACCTCAACGCCTGTGCCGGTTGCAGCCGCGCCGCCCGCCACGCCGGGAGCAGCGCTCCCAAGGTGCAGAGCACGATGCTGGAGATCACGATGAACGCCACGTCCTGCGGCACGATATGGGCGGGCAGTTCGTTGAAGTAGTAGAACTCCTTGGGGAAGAGTTCGGCGCCGGTCCACTGCGAAACGAGGCGCAATATATGGTTGCGCAGCGCGATCACCGCCGATCCCAGCGCCACGCCGGAGATACTGCCCAACGCGCCGATCAGCATCCCCTGCAGCAGGAAGATCCACGTGATCGCGGCGTCGGTGGCGCCCAGCGCCTTCAGCAGACCGATCTCGCGGGTTTTCTGGTAGACCGAGGTGATGAGCGTGTTGGCGATGCTGAACGCGGCGACGAGCACGATGAAGATCAGCAGAAAGAACATCATGCGCTTTTCGACGTTCAGCACGCCGAGCAGCTGCTTGTTGTCCTCTTCCCACGTGGTGACGCGGTATCCGGGGAGCTTCTTGCGCAACGCGGCGATCAGAGCCTTCTGATCGAAGGCGTCGCGTCCCCAGCCGAAGATGCTGGTGGCGCTGCTCCACGGCAGCTTGAAAAGTTCGGCGGCATCGTCGATGTCGAGGAACATCACGGTGCTGTCGAAGTCGTACTTGCCGAGCGAATAGATCCCCTTGACCGTGAGTTCGAGCGGCAGAAACGCGCTGCCGGAACGGTTGATCTCGACCTGCCCGTCGTCGGAGAACTTGACCAGTTCCGCAAGGCGGTTGGCGCTGTGCAGAACGAACTTGTCGCCGACCCGGAGCCCCATCCGCCGCGCCATGGGTTCGCCGATGATCGCCCCTCTGCCCTCGAGGTCGATCGCGCCGTCGCGGAGGGCGCTTTTCAACTTGAGCCGACTGACGAGGTCCTGGCTCCGCACTCCGATCACCAGACAGCGCGCGTCGAGTCTGCCGCGGCCGTACTGCACCAGCACCGGATTGCGGATCACCGGAGCCGCCGATGCGCCGAGCTGTTCGATCGCCCGGATGACGGGCGAATAGTTGCCGATCGCGTAGTTGCCGGGAGCCCGCACCTGAAAGTGGGACTGCGTCTCGATGATCTTCTCCTTCATGAGATCGGTGAATCCCGTCATCACGGCGAGAACGATCAGCAGCACCGCCACCCCGAGGGTAACTCCGAGCAGACTGCTGAAAGTGATGAACGACACCACGCTGCGCCGCGGTCGCAGATAGCGCCGGGCAAGAAAAAGTTCCACCATCATAGTTTCAGGTACAGATCCGAATGTTGCTGCCGACGATAAAGTCATCAATAAAATACCATCTGCCGCCGCGTCTTTCAAGTCGGCTTGAAAAAAAGTACCGGGAATGTTATCTTATCAGTATGTATTATGCAATAACATCTATGGTGATGATATGAAAAGCCGCAGCCATGCCTCGGTGGAGGTGCTGGATACCACGTTGCGCGACGGGGAGCAGACCCCCGGCGTCGCCTTCACTCCGGCGGAAAAGCTGGAGATCGCGCGGCTGCTGTTGACCAAGTTGCGGGTCGACCGTCTGGAGATCGCCTCGGCGCGGGTCTCCGCCGGCGAAGACACCGCGGTGCGCGCGATCATCAACTGGGCGGTCAAACGCGAGTGCGCGGAACAGCTGGAGATCCTCGGATTCGTCGACGGCGGACGCTCGGCGGAGTGGATCCGCAACGTCGGCGGCCGCGTGTTGAATCTGCTCGCCAAGGGGTCGGAACACCACTGCCGCGTCCAGCTGCGCAAGACTCCGGCGCGCCATCTGGACGACCTCGCGCGCGAAGTGGAGGCGGCGAACCGCGGCGGTCTGCGCGTCAACGTGTACCTCGAAGACTGGTCGAACGGGGTGAAGAGCAATTTCGCCTACGTCTACAACCTGGTGGATAAACTCCGCCAGCTGCCGGTCGAGCGTTTCATGCTGGCGGATACGCTGGGCATCCTGACCCCGGACGAGGTCACGCGGTATATGGAGTGGATGCTTTCGGCGTTTCCGAACCTCCACTTCGACTTCCACGGTCACAACGACTACGGCATGGCGACGGCGAACGCGCTCGCGGCGGTCAACGCCGGAGCGGCGGGCATCCACGCCACGATCAACGGCCTCGGCGAACGCGCGGGCAACCTGACGCTCGCCCAGCTGACCGTCGCAGTCAACGATCTGTCGCCGCGCCGGGTGCGCATCGCGGAAAAGGAGCTGCAGCACGCCTCCGATCTGGTGCAGAGCCTCTCGGGCAAGCGCTGCGCGTGGAACATGCCGGTACTCGGCAGCGACGTATACACCCAGACCTGCGGCGTCCACGCCGACGGCGACAAGAAGGGCGATCTCTACGCGAACGCGCTGGTGCCGGAACGCTTCGGGCGCTCCCGCGACTACGCGCTCGGAAAACTTTCCGGCAAGGCGTCGATCGATCAGAACCTCGAACAGATGGGGCTGGATCACGAACTCGATCCCGAAGTGCGCCGCAAGGTATTGGACGAGGTCATCCGCCTCGGCGACAAGAAGAAGCACATCACCGCCGCCGACCTGCCGTTCATCGTCGCGGGAGTGCTGCGCGCACCGGTCAACCAGAGGATCCGGATCGTCGATTTCGAGGTGAAGAGCCATTTCCACGCGCCGCCCAAGGCGAAGGTGGTGCTGGAGATCGACGGGAACCGGATCGAGACCTCAGCCGTCGGCGACGGCGGTTACGACGCCTTCGTGAAAGCGCTCAAGAAGGGGCTCCGCGGCTTCGGGCTCTCGATGTTCAAACTGCTCGACTACGAAGTGCGCATCCCGCCCGGCGGCCGTACCGACGCGCTGGTCGAGGCAACGATCACCTGGGCGCTCGGCGGCGGACGCACCATGACCACCACCGGCGTCGACTCGGATCAACTGGTCGCGGCGGTGATGGCGACGGAAAAGATCCTCAACCACGTGGCGGAAGCGGAACTGCCCGCCGCCGCAGCCGACGGCGAGTAAATGTCCGAACTTCATATCATATCCGGCGACGACGACTTCGCCCGCAAGGAACGGACGCGGCAACGGGTCGCGGCGCTGCTCGGCGGCGACATCGACGGCAATCCCGCGTTGGAGATCGTCGCCGGCGACGGCGACGCCGCGCCGGAACAGGCGGCGGCGGAACTGCTCGCGATCCTGCGGACGCCGCCGTTCCTCGAACCGCACCGCGTGGTGTGGCTGCGCCACTTCGACGAGCTCGACCGCTTCGGCGACGCCAAACCCGGCACCGTATTTTCCGAAGTCGCAGAGCTGCTGACGGCGAAGGAGCGCCCCGACGACACCGATATCGTGCTCGACGGCCGCAGTCTCGACCAGCGCAAAAGTTTCGCCAAAAAACTCAAGGCGGCGGGAGCGGTGCTGGAAAGCTGCGCCGCCGCCCGCCCCAACGACCGCAATCAGGCGGCGTTCCGCAAACGCGGCGTCGAAGACTTCTTCGCCGCCGCCGGCAGGAGCATCGATCCCGACGCCTGCCAGTATCTGTTGGACACCATCGGCGGCGACTCCGGCACCTTCCGCATGGAACTGGATAAACTGCTCGCCTACATCGGCGACGCGAAGCGCGTGACGTTGGACGACTGCCGCGCCGTAACCAGCCGCACCCCGGAGGCGCTCGGTTGGGAGTTCTCCGGAGCCGTCGCCGACGGCAAACTCGGCGCCGCGCTGCGGATACTCGGGCAGCTCTTCGACTCCGGGGTATATGAATTGCAGATACTCGGCATCCTCGCTTCGGACTGTCAGAAGATGGTGCAGACCCGCCTCGCGATGAAGGAACTCCGGCTCACGCGCGTGAATCCGCGCACCTTCGACACGCTGCCCGAGGAGGTACGTTCCGCGGCGCCGGACAATCCGCTGTTGAAACTCCACCCGTACCGCGCCTTCAAGTTGTGCGAAGGAGCGTCGCACCTGCCGGAAACGGAACTCGCGCGGCGGCTGAAACTGATCCGCGACGCCGGACGCGCGCTCGTATCGAGCAATATGGACAAGCGCCTCGTCCTCGAACAACTGGTGATGAAACTGATGCCCGGAGGAGGCGTGAAATGACCGATATCAAGACTTTCTGCGGCGGACTGGCGCTGATCGCGCTCGTGCCGGCGCTGCTCTTGTGGCAGAGCAGCAACACTTCGAAAGGGACGAGTCCGGGGGTGAGCCGGTATAACGTCGATCACCTCGGCAGCATCGTCACCGAGTATCTCTACATCGGCAAGCCGCAAGCGCTGGATCTGCTCTGCAACTATGCGCTCGACTGCGACGGCAACGGCATCTACGCCGCAACGTGGATCGATTACATCGCCGCCAAATGCGGCGAATGCGCCGACGTTCACGCGGCGCGCGGCAGGCTCGCCGCCTTCGTCGGCGACCGGCAGCGGATGCGCCGCGAATTCGACGCCGCACTCGCCGCCGCCCGCGACGGAGAGGAACGCGATCACATCCGCGCGATCGTCGGGAGGTATCGGCAATGACGACGCGGCGCAAATGGACGGTCGGCACGATCTTTGCCGCCGCGGCGATGATCGCGATCTTCGCGGCGGGAGAGTGCGGCAGTTTCGTACACATGGAAAGCACCGCGTTCCTGCGGGTCTACAACGACTACACGCGATCGGTGTGGCACATCATATTCGATCCGCTCGTGACCGACTGGAACGCCTATCAGGCGCGGGAGTTGAGTTACATAGTGGACTGCCTCGACGCGCGCTTCATCTACCTGTGCGCACGGTTGGGGCTGGCGCACTTCTACAGCCTCTCCGCGATGGTGATGATCCTGCTCTGCGTGGTGCTGCAGCAGTATTTTCTGGAGCGGGACTTCCGGGCGCTGCCGCCGTGGCTGTGTTCGCTGTTGTCGCTCGCGTTCGTCGCCTCGCCGTCGTGCCGGAACTTTGTTTTTTTCCGGAGCGCGAAGCCGCTCACGACCGTCGCGGCGACGATACTCTGCTTCGTTTCGTGGCATCTCTTTCTGCGGCGCGATGCGAAGGAGCGGAACGCGGGCAGTTGGGCGCTGCTCGGGATCGCGCTGTTCCTCGCCCCCCTCGCCGACCGGCAGGGCGCGTTTCTGAGCTCGTGCTTCGCGGGGATGTGCGGCGTCACGCTCGCCGCCGCCGCGTTCGCCCCGGTGCGGGAGTTCTTCCGCATCGGTGACGAAGCGATGCGCAAGTTACGCATCGCCGGAGCGCTCGGCGGCGCGGCGGCGGTCTTCGCCGCGCTATACAATCTGTACATCGCCCCCGCACTGATCCACGCGCTCAACGGCTACGACCCCTCGTTCGAGTTCCAGAACATCGGCGGCGGCGGGGTCTTCAACTTCTCCGGCGGCGGGTTGTTCCTGCTGGACAATATAGGCTTCTTCTTCGAGCGGATCTACGGACTTGCCGCCTTCTGCGGCGGGCTGCTCTTCGTGCTGCTGTGGGCGGTATTCTGGATCGGCCGCGTGCGCAAGGAGCCGCGCCGGCTGCCCGGTGCGCTGCTGACCTTCGGCTGCCTCGCGGCGATGCTGCTCTGCGCCAATCTGATGACCTTCCGCCATCAGCTGATGCTGCGTGACGACGTGATCCACGGAATGTACTTCCTGCCGATGCTCTCGGTGCTGGTGTTTCTGGCGGCGCTCACGGCGGAAAGCGCGGGCTCGCCCAAGATGGATCGTTTCATCGCGGGGCTGTTGGCAGTCTCGCTGGCGGCGGCGGCGCTGGAGCCGTGGATCTCGCGCCCGGGCATCGACGACCACCAGATCATATTCAAGGAGACGTCGCCGCTCGTGCGCAAGGCGATGAACGACCCCGATTTCAACGCCGACGCCGCGCTGCTGCCCTATTCGAGCCTGAAGCTGGTGAAACATTTCCGCGCGAACGCCGCGCAGAAGAAGTAAATGCTCCCGTTCGACGGAACGCGGTGAGGTCCGGAAACTAATCCCGCTTGTGCTCGCGCCGCCACTCCCACGGCGGCTGCGGCGCGGGGTTCTTCCACAAGCCGCGGCGATCTTTACGGGCGCCGCTTTCCGCCTCGGCGAGGTCGTACTCGCGCGAAGCGTAATCCCGGTAGTACCACGCCATGCCCTCCGCCGCCATCTCGCGGTTGATGTACCTGCCGCCCAGCATGACTTTTCCCACCGCCCGGCCGTAGCGGTCGGCGGAAGCGACGCGCACCGTCACCTCCTTGCCGAGGATCTTTTCGCGCAGGGCGTCGCGCGAGACCACGCCGAACTCCTGCGCCGCCTCCGGCGCGTCGATGCCGAAGAAGCGCACCCGGTACTTCACGTTATCCTTCGTCAGCAGCGTAGCCGTGTCGCCGTCGTAAACTTCGATGATCTGCCCTTCCAGCAGCTGCTCCGGGAGCGCGCTCCCGAAACTCGCCCCGCCGCCCGGCAGGAACCGCGTCACGTAATGCGGCAGAAACTGCTTGTACTTCAAGAGGATGATGCCAGTGTCGCCCATCCGGTCGAGGTTGAAGAGCAACCCGCCCAACAGGATGAAAAACAGCATGAAAAACGTTCGTTTCACGCCTGATGGGATGCGGAATATTCTGCCGGCTCCGGAAACTTTTTTAACCCCGGATGTTTTGCGTTTTGACATAGTTCACCGACCACTGTTTTTACGGTTATGAATGGAGGAAAATATACCGGGAAAACCTCAAAAAAGCAAGCGCAGAACTGAAAAATCCCCCGAACGAACCCGCCTTCGTCACGGTTGCGGCGCAGCAAGCACGAGCGAGCGCCCCCAAAGAGCGCCCGAGATGCAATGCAAAGCAAAAAAAACGCCCCACCCCGAATCGAGGTGGAGCGTTGTGTCTTGTTCGTCGTATCCGCTTACTTGCCGGAGACCACGCCGTGCTCCTTGAACACCCGCGTCGGCGCGAATTCGCCGAGTTTGTGTCCGACCATGTTCTCGGTCACGAAGACCTGAGTGAACACTTTGCCGTTGTGCACGTTGAAGGTATGACCGACAAATTCGGGGACGATCATCGAACGGCGCGACCACGTCTTGATCGCACTCTTGGCGCCCTTGCTCATCTTCTCCACTTTGTCCAGCAGATACTGATCGACGAAGGGACCTTTCTTGATCGATCTGGCCATTACTTCTTCCTCCGTTCAACAATGAAGTTCTTCGACGTCTTCTTCGGATTGCGGGTGCGCTTGCCCTTGGCAAGCTGACCCCACGGCGACACCGGATGACCGCCGCCCGAACTGCGGCCTTCGCCGCCGCCCATCGGATGGTCGACCGGGTTCATCGCCATGTCGCGCACGTGCGGACGGAAGCCCAGATAACGCTTCTTGCCCTCCTTGCCCAACTTGGTGTTGACCTGATCGAGGTTGCCGATCTGACCGATCACCGCCTT